>JANOJJ010000556.1:0-9497 GCA_031408155.1 Rubrivivax sp. | reverse complement strand
ATGGATCGGCCCGAATCCCTGGATGCCGTGGTCGCCCAGATCGCGCCCCAGGCCGGGCTCGACACCACGCTGGCCTTGCGCGCGTGCCGCCAGCTCGAGGCCGAACTGCAGGAGGCGCAGGCGCGCGAACGCAAGGGCAGCAATTGAAGCTGCCTGCGGCGCCCAGGCAAGCCCTGCTGGCGCCAGGCCCTGGCCTTCGCTAGGCTCGCAGGCTTCAGCCTCCACTGCGCCCGCCTGCCCGGGTGCCTATCGATCATGACCGACACCAATGCAGGCGAATCGTTGGCGCTGCAGCGCCTGTACCACTGGGAGCGCGCCGCCGCCGACAAGGTCGTGCTGACCCAGCCGCTGGGCGGTGGCACGCTGCGCGACTACACCTGGCGCGAGGTACTCGACCAGACCCGCCGGATGGCCGCGCACCTGAAGGGCTTGCAGCTCGAACCCGGTTCGCGCATCGCGATCCTGTCCAAGAACACCGCGCACTGGCTGTTCAGCGACTTCGCAATCTGGATGGCCGGCCATGTCTCGGTGCCGCTGTACCCGACGCTGGCCGCAGGCACGGTACGCCAGATCCTGCAACACAGTGAATCGCGATTGCTGTTCGTCGGCAAGCTCGACGGCTGGGACGGCATGCGGCTCGGTGTTCCCGAGGGCCTGCCCTGCATCGCCCACCCGCTGGCGCCCGACAGCGCTCGCCGCGCCTATGCGGGCTGGGACGACATCGTCGGACGGACCCAGCCGCTGCAGGGCGAGCCGGTCCGCCCGGCCGACGAGCTGTGCACGATCATGTACACCTCGGGCACCACCGGCGCGCCCAAAGGGGTGATGCACAGCTTTGGCACCTTCGCCTGGGGTGTGCAAGCAGGCCTCAAGCGCGTATCGGCGATCGACAGCAACGCGCGCATGCTCAGTTACCTGCCGCTGTCGCACGTGGCCGAACGCACGCTGGTCGAGCACGGACTGCTGGCGACGGGCATGCATGTCTACTTTGCCCAAAGCCTGGAGACCTTCACCGCCGATCTGCAGCGGGCGCGGCCCACGGTCTTCTTCTCGGTGCCGCGGCTGTGGGTCAAGTTCCAGCAGGGGGTGAACGCCAAGATGCCGCCGGCCAAGCTGCAACGGCTGCTGAAGATCCCCTTCCTGGGCGGCATCGTTCGACGCAAGGTGTTGACGGCGCTGGGCCTGCAGGCCTGCGTGTACGCCTCCGGCGGCGCGGCGCCGATGCCGCCCGAACTGCTGCGCTGGTACAAGCAGCTCGGTCTCGACCTGGCCGAGGTCTATGGCATGACCGAAAATTGCGGCATCAGTCATGCCACGCTGCCGGGCAAGCAGCGCCCAGGCACTGTCGGCCTGCCGTATGACGGGGTGCAGAGCCGGCTCGACCCGGTCAGCAGCGAGATCCAGGTCAAGGCCCCTTGCCTGATGCTCGGCTACTACAAAGAGCCCGCGCTCACGCGCGAGGCCTTCACCGACGACGGATGGTTGCGCACCGGCGACAAGGGCGCACTCGACGCCGAAGGGAACCTGCGCATTACCGGCCGCGTGAAGGACCTGTTCAAGACCAGCAAGGGCAAGTACGTGGCTCCGGCGCCGATCGAGGACCGCCTGGTGATGCACAGCGCGGTCGAGGCCTGTTGCGTGACCGGGGCCAACCTCGGCCAGCCGCTGGCGCTGGTAATGCTCAACGCCGACGCCGCCAGGCAGGCTGCATCGGCCGACGGCAAGGCGGCGCTGGAGGCCTCGCTCGGACAGCATCTGAAGGCCTTGAATCGGGATCTCGACCCGCACGAGCAACTCGACTGCCTGGTCCTGACCACGGACCCTTGGACCGTCGACAACGACCTGGTGACGCCGACCTTCAAGGTCAAGCGCAACCGCATCGAGGCCTTGTTTGCCGCCAACTACGAAACCTGGGCATCCACGCGCAAGCCGGTGCTCTGGCTTGGGGCCTGAAGGGCACGAAGACCTTGCCTCGCAGCCGATCCGTCAGCGCGGACTGGCAGGCCGAGGAGGCGAGGATCTTGGCGGCCGACATGCCGATGCCCAGGCATGAGTCGACGGGCTCCGGGGAGGACCGACCATGCTGATTCGAAACGCCACCTTGCCCGACGGCCGCAGCGAGATCGACTTGCTGGTGCAGCGCGGCCGCATCGTGGCGCTGGGCCCGGCATTGCCGGTGCCCGAGGGCGTGACTGTGATCGATGCCGGCGGCTGGTTGCTCAGCCCGCCCTTCGTCGACGCCCATTTCCACCTGGACGCCGCACTGAGCCATGGCCTGCCACGCGTCAACGCCAGCGGCACGCTGCTCGAGGGCATCGCCCTGTGGGGCGAACTCAAACCGCAACTGACGCAAGAGGCCCTGGTCGATCGGGCGTTGCGTTACTGCGACTGGGCTGTGGCGCAGGGTCTGTTGGCGATCCGCTCGCATGTGGACATCTGTGACGAACGGCTGCTGGCAGTTGAAGCGTTGCTGCACGTCAAGCACCGCGTGGCCCCGTACCTGCACCTGGAGCTGGTGGCCTTTCCGCAGGACGGTCTGCTGCGCAGCCCGGGTGCCTTGGCCAACCTGAAGCGGGCGCTCGATCTCGGCGTGGACGTGGTCGGCGGCATCCCGCACTTCGAGCGAACCATGATCGACGGCGCCGAGTCGGTTCGCCTGCTGTGCGAGCTGGCCGCCGAGCGCGGCTTGCGCGTCGACATGCATTGCGACGAGAGCGACGACCCGCTGTCGCGCCACATTGAGACGCTGGCCTTCCACACGCAGCGACTGGGTCTGCAGGAGCGGGTGACCGGCTCGCACTTGACCTCGATGCACTCGATGGACAACTACTACGTCAGCAAGCTGCTGCCGCTGATGCGCGAAGCGGGCCTGCACGTGGTGGCCAATCCGCTGATCAACATCACGCTACAGGGGCGGCACGACAGCTACCCCAAGCGGCGCGGCATGACACGCGTGCCCGAGCTGCTGGCCGCCGGCGTCAACGTCGGCTTCGGGCATGACTGCGTGCTCGACCCGTGGTACTCGCTCGGCAGCGCCGACATGCTTGAAGTGGCCGCGATGGGCCTGCACGTGGCGCAGATGACTTCTCAACAGGCCATGCGGCAGTGCTTCGATGCGGTGACCACGAACAACGCGCGCATTCTTGGCCTTGACGGCTACGGGCTGGAGCCGGGCTGCCGCGCCGATTTTGTGCTGCTGCAGGCCCGCTCGCCCATCGAAGCGATCCGCTTGCGTGCGCCGCGCCTGCTGGTGGTGCGCGCCGGCCTGGTGCTGGCGCAGTCGCCCGGGCGCCGCGTGAGCCTCGATCTGCCGGGACGCCCGCCAATGGTCGACTTCACCTTGCAGCGTTGAGCCTGGACACGCGATCCGCACTCATGGCGCGAGGGGTGCTTCGCTAGAATGACTTGCATCAGGGACGGCGCCCGCTTCAGGCACATCACCACATGAAATTGATTGGTTCTCTCACCAGCCCCTACGTGCGCAAGGTGCGCGTCGTGATGGCGGAGAAGAAACTCGACTTCCAGTTCGTACTGGAAGATCCCTGGGGCAGCGACGCGGTGCTCGAATCCAACCCGCTGGGCAAGGTACCCTGCCTGGTCATGGAAGGCGGCGAGGCGGTGTTCGATTCGCGCGTGATCGTGGAGTACCTCGACACCTTGTCACCTGTCGGCAAGCTGATCCCGCCGTCGGGGCGCGAGCGCACCGAGGTGCGGACCTGGGAAACGCTTGCCGACGGCCTGCTCGATGCCAGTGTGGCTGCGCGGCTGGAGCAGACCTGGTCGGGCCGCAGCGACGAGCAGCGCTGCAGCGCCTGGATCGACCGCCAGATGTCTCGCGTGCATGCGGCGCTCAAGGCCATGAGCCAGGGCCTGGGTGACAAACCCTGGTGCGCGGGCAACCATTTCACGCTGGCCGACGTGGCCGTGGGCTGTGCACTCGGCTACCTGGACTTCCGCTTCGAGCACATCGATTGGCGCGACGCCTACCCGAACCTGAAGAAGCTGCACGACAAGCTGGTCACGCGGCCCAGCTTCATCGATACCGCACCCCCCACGGCCTGAACGCGCGCGCGTCGCGCCGTGATCCCTCGGTCGGGGGCCCCTGACCGAGGGATGACCGCGGGTGCCCACTGCGTCCCGACCTCGGGGCGATGGTGGCGGGCGGCGCGTCCGAAGACCATCTCTGCCATGGCTCGCGCCCCGCGCGGGCCCAGGAGCGCCGAGATGGGCATGTGGTATCGCTTCGGGCAATGGTTCATCCGCACGACGGCTGCGCGGGCATCGGCGGCGCGTCGGGCGACGCGAGAGTCGGTCGACGTACTGCCGTGTGAACCCGACAAACCGTGGGGTTGCGGCTGGTTCGACTCCAGCCTGGACCTTCGACAGGGCCTGGCCGTGATCGAACACGAGGGCATCGAGCTGGGGCTGGCACTCGAGCAGATGCTGTCGCCCGAAGCGGCCCTGTATTGACGGCGCAGCTGGGCCGCTTCAACCCGGCCGCTCGTTTCGCGTCCGGGACTTGGTCACGCCAGCCGCCCGGCGCGGAAGTCTTCCACCGCCTGATGGATCTCGGCGTTGCTGTTCATCACGAAGGGGCCGTACTGGGCTATGGGTTCCTTCAGCGGCCGCCCTGCGATCAGGATCGCGCGGGCACCGTCGATGCCGGCTGTCAGCAGCACGCCGTCGCTGCCCGGGGTGTTGGCGAAGAGGGCCATGCGCTGGCGCTGCAGGTGCTGTTCGCCGACCGACAACTCACCCCGATAGACGTAGGCAAACGCGTTGTGGCCCTCGGGCAGCGGCTGCTCGAACGTGGCACCGGCAGCCAGGTGCAGGTCGAGATAAAGCGGCTCGGTGGCGTCACGCTGGACCAGCGCCGACACGCCGTGGCTGTGGCCGGCGATCAGGCGGGCGGTGGCCCCGGGGCCGCGCCACTCGGGGATCTCGTCGGACGCGATGTCGCGGTACCACGGCGCACACATCTTGTCGCGCGCCGGCAGGTTCAGCCAGAGCTGGAAGCCTTCCATGCGGCCGTCGGCCTGCTCAGGCATCTCGCTGTGGATCACGCCGCGGCCGGCGGTCATCCACTGCACGCCGCCGGGCACCAGCAGGCCGACATTGCCGGCGCTGTCGCGGTGGCGCATGCGGCCTTCGAGCATGTAGGTGACGGTCTCGAAGCCGCGGTGGGGGTGGTCAGGAAAGCCGCCGATGGTGTCGCCCGGGTTGTCGGTGCCGAAGGCGTCGAGCATCAGGAAGGGGTCGAGCCGGCGCTGCAGGTCATGCGTCAGCACGCGCACGAGCTTGACGCCGGCGCCGTCGCTGGTAGCCTGACCTTGTACCAGGCGATCGACTGCGCGCGGGCGCTTCACGGTCGAAGCGTCTTGATGCGAGGGATGGGCATGTTTCATCACGGGCACTGTATCGGCCGCCTACCCAACCTGCATTGCGCAGGGCCGCACGGTGCGTTCAAATCGCGGCCCGCAATACAGCAGGAGAGCGACGATGAAGGCAATCTGGAACGGCACCGTGGTGGCCGAAAGCGACGACACGGTGGTGGTGGAGGGCAACCACTACTTCCCGGCCGAGTCGGTGCACAAGCGATACCTGTTGCCGAGCAACACCAAGACGATGTGCTCGTGGAAAGGTCAGGCGAGCTACCACACGCTGTTCGTCGACGGCGATGCCAATCCGGATGCGGCCTGGTTCTATCCTGATCCGAAGCAGTCGGCGGAGCAGATCAAGGGACGGGTGGCGTTCTGGAATGGAGTGACGGTCGTCGATTGACGGGGCCGCTGGCACCGATTGACGGTGAACGACGCACATCCGCACCAGTAAGCAGCGCAGACATTGCCTGCTTTGGGCGGTGGCCGGCCCCCGGTTGAATCCGGCGGCGCGCCGACTCCTCGAATCTGCAGAGCAGGTCTACGTATCGGCAGCCTTGCGCTGGAAAGTTGCGATCAAGGCGCGCCCCGGCAAGCGTAGACAAATGAAAAAGGGCCCGTCTTGGACGGGCCCTTTTGCGCGCGCAGGGGTCTCCTGCTGCAGCAACCCGTTCAGGCCTGGCGGCGACGGGCCGAGAGCAGTCCAGCCAGGGCCAGACCAGCCAGCATCAGCGAGGCCGGTTCAGGCACGCTGATGCTGGTTCCGGTGTTCGTGGTGATGCCCAGCACCTTGATCGCGTCGTTACCTGTACTTAGCGCCGTTCCGCCGAAGGCGCTGTTGTAGGCGGTGATCAGCCAGTAGCTGGAAGACAGATTGCTGTCATTCACGCTGTAGTTCACATCGGGTGTGGCAATGTTGGCGGCGCCGGCGACAGTCGAAACCAACTCCCAGCCGGCAGTAAGCAATTGACCTGCGGTCTTGCCACCCGTTGTTGCGAGTGCAGCGCCGGTCCAGCGCAGAACCTGGAAGTCGCCGTCGATGCCAGACCAGCCCAGGGTGACGTTCTTCAGAACCTGCGAGGTGGTCAAGCTCAGCAACAGCATGTCGGTTCCGGTGCCGTTGCTGTCCATCGAATGGTCTGGGCTCGCCGCACCAATGCCTTCGATCGCGTTGAAGACACCAACGCCAGAGCCGGTGCCCTGGTAGTTGACGGCAGCCGCGGCGTACACCGTGCCGGCCGTGTTGGTGTTGCTGAACGCCTGCGCCGTCAGCGTGGTCAATGTGCCACTCGGCTGCTCTGAACAGGACATCGTGTTGCCCATAGCGCTGCCCGAGAGCGAGCATGACCCTGGATTGGTGATGTCGCCAAAGTTCCAGGAGCGCGTTTGCGCCGAAGCCAGCCCCGAGCTGCCAAGGCCAATGACCAGCAGCGCAACAGCGGCAAGACGAATCTTCAACATGACGGCGTTCCTTCAATTTGGGTCCAGACCGGGTCTGGTGCCAGGATCAACACTTCTCGGATGACTGATGCAACTGCTGTACCAAACTGATTAAGTCCATATTTGACAAGCACTTGCAGCGGTTTACTGATGTGCTGATGATTGCAAGTGTAAGTACGATCGACAGTGCTGAGTACCACTCATCTAAGGGTGCTGAGCAATCGTTCCGCGTCAGTGCGGTAGCTCATGCCGCGCTGTGCCTTGAGGGCTGCCGAGAGCTCCTCGCGCGCTTCACCCGAGCGCCCGGCGCTGGCTAGGACACTGCCCAGGAAGTAGCGCGTATCGGGGTTGTCCGGGTCGCGCAGGCGGGCATCCCGCAACAGCTGCAGGGCGCGGTCGGGCTGGCCGGACTTGAAGGCAGCCCAGCCCGCGGTACCCATGACGTGCGCAGCCGTCGGGGCCAGCGTCAGAGCGCGCTCGGCCATCTTCAGGGCCCCAGGGTCCTTCTGCGCCAACAGGGCATGGGTCAGGTTGTTCATCGCCTCTGCGTTGTCGGGTTGGAGCTTGATCAATGCCTCGTAACTGCGGCGGGCGCCGGCCGAATTGCCCGCCCCCAACTGGGTGTCGCCCAGGGCCCGCCAGACCATCGCGTCGCCCGGCTTGCTGACCAGCCACTGGTCGGCCAGGCGCATCGCCGCGGCCGGCTCGCGCACAGCCGTGGCCGAAAAGACGCGCATCAGGCTGTCGGTTGACTTTTCAAGCTCGTGCGCCTTGCGGTACGCGGCGATTGCGGCGTCGCGCTGGTTGCGCGCCATTGCCAGGTCGCCCATCAACGCGTGTCCCAGCCCCAGCTTGGGATATTGGTTCAGGACCTGGCGCGCCCGTAGTTCGGCCTTGCCCAAGTCGCCCCGCCGGATGTCGAGATCGACACGCAACGCCTGGGCCGGCAAATAGTCGGGGCGCTCACCCAGCGCCTTGTCCAGGCTGTAAGCAGCAGCTTGCGGCGCGGCGGCCCGAATCTGCAGCAAAGCAATCTGCGTCAGCAGTGGTGGGTTGTAGCCGGCGCTGTTCGCGGCGCGGGTGAGCGTGGTCCGCGCCGTGGCGGCGTCGCCGTTGGCCAGGCTGACGCGCGCCAGCGCCAACAGGGTGAGCAAGCCGTCGGGTGACTTCGATTGAGCCCGCTTGAGGGCTTCCTTGGCCGGGCCAGCTTGCCCATGGCGCAGGTGGAAGTCGACCAGGGCCAGCGCCGGTGCGGTGTTATCCGGCCCGGCGACCTCGTCACCCTTGGCGTACCAGCGCTGCGCTTCTGGCAGCTGGTGGCTGCGCTCGGACAGTTCGGCGATGGCGATGATCACCTCCAGGTTCTTCTCGTCCTTGGCGAAGGCGGCATTCAGGCGTTCCGCTGCTTTGGAGTAGGCCTTGCCCTGAATGTCCAGGCGCGCCAGGCTCACTTGGGCCGACACGAATCCAGGGTCGGCTTCGGCGGCGGCCTCGAAGGCGGTGCGGGCGCCAGCCAGCTCGCCCTTGGCGCGCCTGGCTGTGCCCAACAGGTTGAGCACGCTGGCATTCCTGGGGTGGGTCTTGTTCAGCGCCTCGACAACTCGCAGCGCATTGGCTGCTTGCCCGGCTTGCACATAGATCGCGGCCAATGCATAGCCGGCCTGCAACTGCTTGGGATCCTTGGCGAACGCCGCAGCCAGTTCCTTTATGGCGTCACCGTAGCGTCCCCCGCCGACCAGGCTCAAACCGAGCGCCGTGCGCATCCGGGGCTGGTCGCTGACCTTCAGTGCGTCCTGCATGATCTGCGCTGCCCGGGCATGGCGGCCTTGTGCCATGTGGGCCGACGCCAGAAGCATCATGGCCTGCGCGTCCTGAGGGTTGCCCCGGATATAGCTGCTCAGGATTTCGATGGCGCTGTCGACGTTGCCATCGGCAATGTAGATGTTGGCCAGCACCTTCGACATCGGGTGGCCGGCCTGGCCGCGCAGCACGCCCTCGAGGTACGGTTTGGCCTTCTCGCGCTGACCCAGGCTGTAGTGCGCCATGCCCCCCAGCATCAGCAACTGCGGGCGGTAGCGCATGTATTGCGGCGGGATCGGGTCGAGCATGGCGGTGAGCTCATTGAGACTGTCGCGGGCTTCGCTGCTGCGGCCTTGACGCTCGGCGATCAATGCCTTCAGGTACACACCGCGTGGATCTCGCGGCCCTTGTTTGGGCAGTTCCGCAAGGTCCTTCGCGGCCGCGTCCACGCGATCCTGGTCCATGTGAATGCCGGCCCGAGCCACAAGGGCGCCGACATGGGCAGGTTCCAGGCTGATCGCCTTGTTGTAGGCCGCCAGCGCGGCAACGAGGTTCGGTACGACGTGCAAGGCTTCCCCGCGCGAGTAGTGCGCGTCGGCCGAGTTCGGCGACAGCGACACCGCCTTGTCGGCAGCGGCAAGGGCCTCCTTGTATTGGCGCGCACGGATCCGCAGCGGTACTTCGGCGAGCCAACTGCCGGCATCGGTGGGGTCGAGCCTGCGCGCGTCTTCCACCGCCTTCAGCCCGGCCGAAAGGTCGGCCAGGTCCGCTGCAGCCGCAGCACGCAGCAGCAGCAACGGCTGCAGCGTACCTTTGGGCAAGCCGTCCATCGCCATGCGCGGGCTGTTGAGCACCTCGTCGGGCTTGCCCTGGTTGATC
>JANOJJ010000549.1:0-2030 GCA_031408155.1 Rubrivivax sp. | reverse complement strand
CACGCGCACGCCTTCGCGCTTCAGATCGTCGATCAGCGGCAGCAGGTGCGGCAGCGAGCCGGCGGTGCGCACATCCACCGCGGCCGCGACACGGTGCGCGAAGCGTTCGTGCTCCAGGCGGATGAAGTCGCGCAGCAGCTCGGGCGGCAGGTTGTCGACGCAGAAGAAACCGGCGTCCTCCAGTGCGTGCAGCGCCACCGACTTGCCCGAGCCCGAGATACCGGTGATCAAAATGACCTCGTCGCGCGCCGACGCCAGGTCGAGCGGAGACCATTCGCTCACTTGGAAGCCTCCAGTTGCGCTCCACGATCGAGCATCGTCTGCGCATGCGCGGTGCCCGACAGCCGTTCGCCGCCCAGCATGCGCGCCACCTCGGCCACGCGGGCCTCACCGGCCACCGGCTGCACGTCGCTGACGGTGGCTTTGCCTTTGAAGGCCTTGGACACCACCAGATGCTGGTCGGCACAGGCCGCCACCTGCGCCAGATGGGTGACCGCCAGCACCTGGGTCGTGCGGCCCAGGCGCTTCAACAGCACGCCCACGCTGTCGGCCACGGCGCCGCCGACACCGCTGTCGATCTCGTCGAAGATCAGCGTCGGCGCACCGCCCGTGCCGTCGCCGCCGTGCCCGGTGTCGGCGGCCGTGGTCACGGCGATGGCCAGCGCCAGGCGCGAGAGCTCACCGCCCGAGGCCACCTTGACCAGCGCGCGCGGGGTACTGCCGGCGTGACCGGCCACGCGCAACTCCACCGATTCGAGTCCGAACGACTGCGGCTGGTCCTGCGCCAGCAGCGCGACCTCGAAGCGGCCACCTGTCATGCCCAGTTGCTGCATGGCTGCTGTGACCGCGGCGCTCAGCCGGGGCGCGGCGTCGGATCGCGCCAGGCTCACCCGCCTGGCCTCGCTGCGCCAGACAACTTCGGCCGCGCGCAGCGCACGTTCCAGCCCTTCGAGGTCGGCCGCGGCATCGAGCGACTTCAGTTCGTCCTTCCACAGCCTCAGCAGCGCCGGCAGCTCGGCCGGGCTGCGTCGATAGCGACGAGCCAGCGTCACCCAGGCGGCCAGGCGGCCATCGAGTTCGCTCAAGCGTTCGGGGTCGGGTTCGCGATGGCCCAGGTAGGCGTGCAGCGAATGCGCCGCATCCTGCACCTGGGCCTGCGCTGCGCGAAGCACCTCCACCACGGCGCCGATCTCGGCGTCGAAACGCGCCACGTCGTCGAGTTCATCGACCGCGCGACCGAGCAGAGCGTCGGCTGCCGGGTCGCCTTCGGACAACGCGTCCAGCGCTGCGCGCGCAGCGTCGAGCAGGGCCTGGCCATGCGCCAGGCGCTGGTGTTCGGCGTTGAGCTCGTCCCACTCATCGACCGCAGGGGCCAGCTTGTCGACCTCGCCGATCTGCCAAGCCAGGCGTTCGCGCTCGCGCTCGAGCATGTCGCGCTGGCTGCGTGCCGCGTCCAGCGCCGCCAGCGCCGCGCGCCAGACCTGCCAGTGCGAGCCCAGTGTCGACAAGTCCACACCCGCCTGGGCATCGAGCAGTGCGCGCACCGTGGCCGGGCGCGTCAGCCCTTGCCAGGCGTGCTGGCCGTGGATGTCGACCAGATGCTCGGCCACCTCGCGCAGCTGCGCCATCGTGACTGCGCTGCCGTTGATCCAGGCCCGGCTCTTGCCCTGGGCGTCGACCGTGCGACGCACCAGCAGCAGGCCGTCGCCGGCGGCAAAACCGCCAGCGTCCAGCCAGGCCACCAGCGACGGCGGCAGGTCGAACTCAGCCATGACCTCGGCCCGCGCCGCGCCTTCGCGCACCAGCGAGGCCTCGGCCCGGTTGCCAAGGGCGAGTTGCAGCGCGTCGATCAGGATCGACTTGCCGGCGCCGGTCTCGCCGCTGAGCACGGTGAAGCCGGCGTGTTGAAGGGCATGAGGTTCGAGATTGTCGAAGCGGTCTATGACGGCCAGGGCTGTTCGGGCCGAACTCCGGTGCCATTGCACCGCCGACACACCATCTCGAAATCGTGCACCCAGTAGCGGCCCTCG
>JANOJJ010000534.1:0-10655 GCA_031408155.1 Rubrivivax sp. | reverse complement strand
CTTGAAGCGGGGGGCGAACGGGAATAGGTTTCGAGAAGGCTGGATGATCTTCGTCACGCTGATGCTGCCAGTGGAGGTGCGCATCTTCCCGACCTACCAGGTGGCCTCCGATTTGCGGATGCTCAACACCTACGCCGGGCTCACCGTGCCGTTGATCGCCTCGGCCACGGCCACTTTCTTGTTCCGCCAGTTCTTCCTCACCGTGCCAGACGAACTGGTCGAGGCCGCCCGCATCGACGGCGCCGGCCCGATGCGTTTTTTCAAGGACGTGCTGCTGCCGCTGTCGACGACCTCGATCGCGGCGCTGTTCGTGATCCAGTTCATCTACGGCTGGAACCAGTACCTGTGGCCGTTGCTGATGACCACCGACGAGAGCATGTACCCCGTGGTGATGGGCATCAAGCGGATGATCAGCGGCGGCGATGCCGCCACCGAGTGGAACGCGGTGATGGCCACCGCGATGCTGGCCATGATCCCGCCCGCGCTGGTGGTGATCCTGATGCAGAAGTGGTTCGTCAAGGGTCTGGTCGACACCGAAAAGTAGAAGGACACGGATGGGTGCCATCTCCCTGCGCGGCGTCGAGAAGACCTACGGCTCCGGCGCCAAGGCCGTCAAGGTGATCCACGGCGTCGACGCCGAAATCCCTGACGGCGAGTTCATCGTCATCGTCGGGCCCAGCGGCTGCGGCAAGAGCACGCTGCTGCGCATGGTGGCCGGGCTCGAAGAGATCACCGCCGGCGAGATCCACATCAGCGGGCGCATCGTCAACCAGCTCGAACCGTCCGAGCGCGACATCGCGATGGTGTTCCAGAACTATGCGCTGTACCCGCACATGAGCGTGTACGACAACATGGCTTACGGCTTGAAGATCGCCAAGCTGCCCAAGGCCGAGATCGAGGTCCGGGTGCACAAGGCGGCCAAGATCCTTGAGCTGGGCGCACTGCTCGACCGCACGCCGCGCCAGCTCTCCGGCGGGCAGCGCCAGCGCGTCGCGATGGGTCGCGCCATCGTGCGCCAGCCGCAGGTCTTCCTGTTCGACGAGCCGCTGTCCAACCTGGACGCCAAGCTGCGCGCGCAGACCCGGCTCGAGATCCAGAAGCTGCACCGCGAACTGGGCGTGACCTCGCTCTTCGTCACCCACGACCAGGTCGAAGCGATGACGCTGGCCGAGCGCATGATCGTGATGAACGGCGGCCGCATCGAGCAGATCGGCACGCCCGAGCAGGTCTACCACAAACCGGCTTCGACCTTCGTCGCCAGCTTCATCGGCTCGCCGCCGATGAACCTGCTGGCCGGTGGCGCCGACGGTTCGCGCTTCAGCGTCGGTGGACACTCGCTGGCCTTGCCCGCTGCCGCGCCGCGCAGCGGCGCACTGATGCTCGGCGTGCGCCCCGAGCATGCCGATCTGCAGCCACAGGGCGCGTGGGCGTTGAAGGTCGAGATGCTCGAGATGCTGGGCGCCGAACGCCTGGTCTATGGCCGGCTGGGGGACGCGCCGTTCACCTTGCGCATCGACGCCACGCTGGCGCCGCCGAAACCCGACGACCTGGTGCCCGTCCACGTGGCGCCCGAGCACCTGCACTGGTTCGACGCCACCAGTGGCCACCGGGTCGAGTGAGCGCGGCCCGCCGATGAGCCCCTGGCCCTATCCGCGCTGGATCGCACACCGCGGCGCCGGCACGCTGGCGCCCGAGAACACGCTGGCCGCCTTTCGCCTGGGTGCGCAGCACGGCTACCGCGGCTTCGAATGCGACGTCAGGCTCAGCGCCGACGGCGTGCCCTTCCTGATGCACGACGCGGCACTCGAGCGCACGACCAGCGGCCATGGCATCGGCGGCGAGCTGCCCTGGGCTGCGCTGTCGCAGCTCGATGCCGGCGGCTGGCACAGCCGGGCCTACGCCGGCGAGCCTTTGCCAACGCTCGACGCGCTGGCGCGCTGGCTGCGCCGCAACGGCTACACGCTCGACCTCGAGATCAAGCCGACCCCCGGGCACGAACGGGCGACCGGCCGCGCGGTGGCGCTGCGCGTGCGCGAGGCGTGGGCGGGTGACGCGGTGCAGCCCTTGCTCAGTTCGTTCCGCCCCGACGCGTTGCGCGCCGCGCACGAAGCCGCACCCGAACTGCCGCGTGCCCTGCTGCTCGACACGCTGTGGCCGGGCTGGGAGGGGGTGGCGCGGGCACTGGCCTGCGTCGCCGTGATCACCAACCACGAGCTGATGGACGCAACGCTGATGGCCCGGATCAAGGGCGAAGGCTGGCGCGCGCTGTGCTACACGGTCAACCAGCCCGCCGACGCCGAGCGGCTGCTCGCGCTCGACATCGACGGCATCGTCACCGACGCGGTCGACCACTTTGCGCCCACCGGCTCACGGTAGCGCGGTCCACTCCGATTCGACCTCGTCGAGTGCCGGTGCGCGCTGCGGCGCGGGAAGGAATTTCAACTCGCGGATCAAGGGCAGCCGCCAGGCCACGGCCGCCAGCAGCAGCGACGCCACAGCGGCGAAGACCAGTGCCGAACGCAGCCCCACGTGCTGTCCCAGCCAGCCACCGAGCAGCGACCCGGCCGGCGCCATCAGCAGCGTCAGCCAGCGCATCGTGCTGGTCATGCGGCCCAGCAGCGGCTCGGGCGTGGCCGCCTGGCGCAGCGCCAGGAAGTTGATGAAGATGAAGACCGCGCCCATCGTGAACAACATCATCATCGCGGCAAAGGCCGCCACGCCCCAGGCGTTGGCCGGCGCCAGCGCCGGCAGCAGCCAGCCGACACCGGTGATCGCGTAACCCAGCACCAGGCAGGGCCCGGGGCCGATGCGGTGGCTGATGCGCCGGCCCCACACGCTGCCGACGATGGTGCCCACGCCCATGCCCATGTAGCACAGCCCCACGGTCTGTTCGGACAGGCCCAGCGTGCGCGTGGCCAGCAGGATCTGCACCACCAGCGCTGCGTAGTGCGCCATCTGCCAGACGCCCATCAGCAGCGCCAGCGTCACCAACAGCGGCGTGCCGACCACGAAGCGCAGGCCCGCCATCAGGTCGGCCCGGAAACCGGCGCTGCGCGGGGCCGGCTGTTCGTCGACGCGGATGCCACGCAGGATCCAGGCCGAGCCGATCAGCAGCACGGCATTGACCAGCATCGCCAACGGTGCGCCCAACAGCTTGATCAGGAAGCCCGCAAAGCCCGGCCCGGCGACTTCGGCGCCCGAGGTCGCGAGCGCGTTCTTGGCATGCGCCTCGACCAGCCGTTCGCGTGCGACGACCTGGGTCAGCACGATCTGCGCGGCGGTGCCCGAAATGGCGTGCACCGCGCCGACGATGAAACCCACGACGTACAACCAGCCCATGCTCAGCCAGCCGACTGCCCAGGCCAGCGTGACACTGGCGGCGGCCAGCCCGACGAGCACTTCGCCGACCACGTAGACCGGCAGCTTGCGCACCCGGTCCAGCCAAACGCCCGCGGGCAGCGACAGCAGCAGAAAGGGCGACAGTTCGATCGCCGTCAGCGTACCCATCTGCAGCGGCGTGGCCTGCAGCAGCACCGCTGCCGTCAGCGGCAGCGCCAGCAGCATCACCTGGCCGCCGAACGAACTGGTCAGGATCGACAGCCACAGCCGCCGGTAGGTGCGGTCGTGCCAGAGGTCGCCCGCGGGCACGCGAGGCAGGTGCATCCAGGCGGGCAGCAAGTCGCGCAGGGGCAAATGGGGTCCGGCCCGTCAGGACCGATAGTCGGCGTTGATGGTGACGTAGTCGTGCGACAGGTCGCAGGTCCAGACCTCGGTGCTGGCCGGCCCGCGGTTGAGGCTGACGCGCACCGTGATCTCGGCTTGCTTCATCACGCGCTGGCCGTCCTCTTCGCGGTAGTCGGGATTGCGGCCGCCCTGGACGGCCACCAGCACATCGTCCAGGTGCAGGTCGATCAGGCTCTGGTCGAGGTCACCGATGCCGGCGTAGCCGACCGCGGCCAGGATGCGGCCGAGGTTGGGGTCGCTGGCAAAGAACGCGGTCTTGACCAGCGGCGAATGCGCGATCGAATAGGCCACCTGCTTGCATTCGTCCTCGCTGCGTCCGCCCTCGACGCGCACGGTGATGAACTTGGTGGCGCCCTCGCCGTCGCGCACGATGGCCTGTGCGAGCTGGCGCGACACCTCGATCACCGCGGCGCTCAGGGCGCGGCCGTCAGCCGAGTCGAGATCGGTGATCGCTGCATGGCCGGCGCGCTGCGTGGCGAGCAGGATGAACGAGTCGTTGGTCGAGGTGTCGCCATCGATCGTGATGCGATTGAAGCTGGCGTCGGCCGCCCGCTTGACCAGGACGTCGAGCAGATGCGGGGCGATGACGGCATCGGTGGCCACGAAGCCCAGCATGGTGGCCATGTCGGGGCGGATCATGCCGGCGCCCTTGGCGATGCCGGTGACGGTGACCGTGCGGCCGCCGATCGCGATCCGGCACGACGCCGCCTTGGGCAGCGTGTCGGTGGTCATGATGCCAAGTGCAGCGTCGGCCCAATGCGCCTCCTGGAGGTCGGCCAGGGCCGCCGGCAGGCCGGCCTCGATGCGATCGACCGGCAGCGTTTCCATGATCACGCCGGTCGAAAAGGGCAGCACCGCCTCGGCCTGGAAGCCCAACAACACAGCCACCGCTTCGCACGTGCGGCGGGCCCGCACCAGGCCGTCGGCACCGGTGCCGGGGTTGGGGGTGCCGGTGTTGATGTGCAGCGCGCGGATGCCGACACCGGCGGCCAGCCGCTCGCGGCACAGTTGCACCGGCGCCGCACAGAAGCGGTTGCTGGTGAAAACACCCGCCACCGAGCTGTGCTCATCGAGCGCGAACAGCACCAGGTCGCGCCGGTTGGCCTTGCGCACGCCGGCCATGGCGGTGCCGATGCGTACCCCGGGCACGCGAAAGACCGCCTCGGCGGCGAGCGGGGTGAGATTGACCGGCATGGAACGTCATCCAGAGTGGGCGCCAGGCCCATTGTAGGAAGCAAGCGATCGTGCCCTGCCCTGCCCTGCCCCGGCCACGGCACGCGGCACGCTAGCGCAGGGTGTCTTGCTGCTGCAGCGCAAGGATCGAGCTGGTCCCGCGCGACCAGTCCGCCGGCAGCGGGCATGGTCGCCGATCGTGGTCGGCCCTGGCCGCGCGCAAGCGCCGCAACCAGTGGTCGGCAATGATGCGCTCGAGTAACAGGTAACCGTTGCCGAAGTAGAACTCGCGCTGCGCCTGGGTCAGCCTGCGGGCGGGGTTGGAGACGATCTTCTGTGCTGGCGTGACGCATCGCCGCCTGGCTGTCAGCCGTCCTTGCGCCCGATCGGCTGGGGCGCTCCTTCGCCCGCGCGCAAGAACAACTCCATGACGATCTCGCCGCCCGGGGGCACGATGACGAACTCGTCGTCGCCGGTGTCGATCTTGTCCGGCATCTTGATCAGCGCCTCGATCAATTCGGTGCTGCCGATCGTCTCTTCGTACTCCATGCCGAAGCGCTGCTTGCAGAAGTCTGCGACCTTCATGGCATCGGCACGGCAACTGTCGAGCTCTTCCTGCGAGAAGCCGACCATGCACAGCCTGCGATAGTGCTTGTATTTCATCTCGACCAGGTAGTCGGCCGTCTCTTCGTCGAACTGCTTGACGTAGTCGAGATAGTCGGCCAGCGGCTCGTCCTTGGCGTCGAGCCAGCCCTTGGTCAGGTAGTACGTGTTGGCGTTGGCAAAGAAGCGCTCGACGTAGCGCTGGTGCGAGCCGAGGAAGATCGCCACGCAGTCGTGCGTGCGCGGCATGACCAGGGTGTGCAGGCCGGACTTCACGCCCACCAGGCCGTTGCCGCACAGGCCATAGCCGACGATCACGGTGCTGGGTTCGGGCAGCGCGTCGAGTTGCTCCTGCAGCGCGGCGCTGAGCTTCCTGGGCGTGTTGTGCAGCGCGATGTCCATCCAGGTCACCGGCATGTCGGCCGGAATGCGCTTGCCGAGCAGGTCTTGCAGCACGCTGCACGACAGCACCACGGTGGGTCGGCCCATCATCGGCTCCTTGTTCAGTCCACCGGCTCGGCGCCAGCCCGCGTCAGCCCGGTGTGCATCACGAACAGATCCTGAAAGTCGGATCGCCCACTCAACTCGAGCACTTCCAGGCGCCGCGCCAGCGTGGCCGCGCGACGGCGATGGTGACGATTGAACAAGGCGGCGCGCGCGCCGTCACCTGCTGCATTGCCGATCGTGCGGATGTTTTCCACCGGCAGCGGCGGGATCAGCCCGATGTCGAGGATATCCTCGGGCTCGAGGTGGTTGCCGAAGGTGCCCGCGAGGTAGATCCGGTCGAGTTGCTTGACGCCGTGCTCGGCGAGCAGGATCTCGATCCCGGCACGCAGCGCCGACTTGCCCAACTGCACCGCGCGCACGTCCTGCTGCGTCAGCACGATGTCGCGTCCGGTGCGCGAGAACGCTGCACGCACGAGCACCAACTCCTCGCTCCGACCTTCATCGTTGGCGCGCAGTCGTGCGTGCGCTGCGGGTGGCGCCAGCGCGCCGTCGCTGCCGATCAGGCCGGCGCGCACCCCGGCCGCCACGCTCGATATGACACCCGACCCGCACAGGCCGATCGGCCGTTTGTCGGTGCTGCCGGCGTCACCTGGAATCGCCGCGCAGCGGATCGCGCCGGCGGCGTCGACCCACACGCGCTCGACCGCGCCCGGGGCGGCGCGCATGCCGCAGCGGATGTGAGCGCCTTCGTATACTGGCCCGGTCGCGCACGACGTGGCCGCCAGCCGCCCGTTGTGGGCCAGCACCACCTCGCCGTTGGTGCCTACGTCGACCAGCAGTTGCGAGCCGCGGTAGAAGTCCGCACCGCGCGTCAGCAGCGCGGCCAGCGTGTCGCCGCCGATGTAGCCCGAGACCATCGGGAACACATAGGTCCGGGCATGCGGGGCGATCGCCAGGCCCAGTTCGCACGCATCGATGTAAACGCCCTGCGACCACAGCGGCAGGTAGGGGCCGCGACCGAGAGACTCCGGGTTCAACCCGAGCAGGATGTGCTGCATGGTCGGGTTGCCGACCAGCACCGCGTCGACCACGTCGCTGGCGGCCACGCCGCCTTCTGCGCAGGCATCGAGCAGCAGCCGGTTGATGTCGTCGACCAGCAGGCGCCGCATGTCCTGCAGCGTGGCCGGATCCTGTTGAATATGGGTCATGCGCGAGATCACGTCCTCGCCATAGACCGCCTGTGGATTGGCGGCGGTGCGCGTCGCCAGGATGTCGCCCCGGACCAGGTCGCACAGAAAGACCACGAACGAGGTCGTGCCGATATCGACCGCCAGGCCGTAGCTGCGTTCGTGGCGTCCGATCAGGAGCTGGCTCACGTGGCGCTCGCCAACCACCGTGGCCGTTACCTCACGCGCGGCGTCGAAGCCGCGCCGGCGACTGAACTCGGCCATCACGCGCAGCGGCAGTTCGACCGTGCGCTTGCCCAGCACGGCAGCGGTGGCTTGGACGATGCGTGTGGCCAGCGCACGCGGTGGTCGGATGGTGGCGCTGTCCAGCGCGATCGTCACCCGCGTCGTCAGGGGCCGAGCAGCGATGGCGGTCACGGTGTACGGCTTGCGCGGGGCGCTCAGGACAGCCTGGCTCTCGGGCGGCACCGAGATCGCCAGGTCGCCCTGCACCTCGCACTCGCAGGCCAGTCGAAAGGTTCCGCCGTGCGGGTGCAGCGGCAGCAACTCGCGTTCGACGTCGCTGGGCGGGCTGAGGGCGCCGGGGTCGGCGGCCTCGATCTGCACGATGCAGCTGCCACACTTGCCACGACCGCCGCAGATCGACTTGATGCCCACCCCGTTCTTCCACGCCGCGGCAAGCAGCCGCTCACCGTGGCGAAGTTCGATGAAGCGTGAATCCGGATGAAGGGTGACCCGGTGCATCGCAGGCGGCCTGGCCAACGGCTGGACTGTGGCCGACATGCTAGCGCTCGACGCCGGCAACCCGGTGCAGGTTGGCGCGATCACGGAACGGATCGGCATCGAACAGCGCCAGATTCGCGCGCTGGCCGCGGCGGATGTCGGCCGCCTCGGCGCCCCACAGTCTGCGCGGCAACGACGTGGCCGCGCGCAGGGTCTGCTCCATCGTCATGCCGCAGTCGAGGAAGTGAAACAGCTCGGCCATGAGCCCGGCGCCATGGCCCACGCCGGGGCTGCCGGCGTCGGAGCCGGCGACCAGATTCACGCCCAGTTGCGCCGCCAGCGCGACCTGTTCGGCATGCGCATCGAGGATCCCGCGCAGCGTGGAAACCGTGGCCGGGCTCCAGCCGGCGATCTGCGGGCGCCGCCACTGAAAGTCCACCGGCGAGAACGTCGGCACCCAGGCCGTGCCCTGGTCGACCATGCGGCGCAGGATGGAAGGGGTCATGAAGAATCCGTGCTCGATCGAATCGACGCCGGCCTGCACCGCGACATCGATGCCCTCGGTGCCGCTGCAGTGAGCGAAGGTGAGCAGACCGGCATCGTGTGCGCGGCGCACGATGTCCGTCAACGCCTCGAGGTCGAACTGCGGGCTGCCCTTGACCGTGCCGGATTCGAAATCGATGATGCCGGTCTGGATGATCTTCAGGTCGTCGGCCGTGTCGGCCAGCTCACGGATCACCGCGCGCGCGTCGTCGATGGTGGCGACTTCGCGTGCCATGAACCCGCCGTAGCGCTTGGGCCGCCGCAGCGCGATGCCCGCCGAGCGCACCTGCAAGGTCGTCGACTCGCCGCGCATCGCGTGGTTGACGCCGTAGCGGTCACCGGCGTCGCGCACCAGCGTGATGCCGCACTCGAGGCTGCGCGCCACGTTCTTGCGCGCCACCGTGCACATGGCATCGAACGGTGCGTCGAGGTATCGGCTGCGCAGTCCGAAGTCGAGTTCGTCACCATCGAGGAACAGATGGCAATGCGCCTCCACCAGGGCGGGCATGACGAACGCGCAGCGCTGCACGCCGGCGCCGTCGTGAACCCCCGCCAGCACGTCGACGATGCGGCCGTTGTCGATCACCAGGCTGACCGGCGTGTCGTGGTAGTGCTCGCCGTCGAACCAGGTGCTGGCAGCGAGGGTCTTCATGCTTGGCGGTACAGATCCACCACCGCCATCAAGGCGTCGCTGTCGCGCAACTCGACGATGCGGCGAAACGCGCGCAGCACGAAATTGTCCTCGGGCAGCAGCCTGTACCCGCGCCAGGGTGTGCCGAGCACGGTATCGAATCCGGTCGGCATGGCCACGCTGAGAAAGGCGCATTCGAGCTGGAACTTCAGGTCCGAGCCATCGGCGGCCTTGTCCGGCAGGTGCTGGGGCAGGTTGGACAGCCCACCCATGATGTGCAAGCCGGCCAACGCCGGGTCCTGGTGCACCAGGGCAATGCCGTCGAGCGCCATCTTGATCAGCCCTTCGGTGTCGGCGGCAAGCGTGGCGATCGAGACATCGACGATGAAGTCCTCGTTGCGCATGCCGTAATCGCCAGTGACCAGTTTGTTGACCATGCGTTTGGCCACCTCATGAACTTCTGCGCCCGTGTGATTGGGCACCATGCGCCCACCCCTGACCTGTTCGGACGACATCAGGATGGCCCTGCAGGGACGGATCCTGAGCAACTCGGCCAGCTGCCAGCGCGATTCGGAGATCGAATTGATGATCGGCTTGCGCCCACCCGCCTTGTCAGCGTCATAGGCCCTGAGCACCGTCTCCATCACGTCGAAGTCGGGGCAGTCGAGCGACAGCGGAAGGTCGACCACCGCCTGTATGCGGCGCACCACCTCGACCATGAAGTGCGGATCGCTGATCGCCTTCGTCCCCGCATTGACGTTCAGGCAGCTGGCGCCGGCGTCGGCCTGACGCACGGCAAGGTCCTGCAGGCCCTCGAGGTCTTCGTTTTCGAACAACGCCTGGGTGGAACGGAAGCCCGGGTTGATGCGCTCGCCGATGATCGTCAGGCCGGGGATGGACACAGCGTTTCTCCTTCTGGTCGCAGGGCTGCGCGTCGACTGTTCAGCACGCCGGACCCGGCGACGATGATGGGCAGCCCCGGCGCAAGTGGGCTGCGTCGAATACGGTGGTTAGCGGTACGCCCGGTTCGCCTGAATGGCGCGCGACATGGCCCAGACGTTCTCGAGCTTGCAGTAGTCAGTGATGCTGTTGGCGCTGGAGATCATGTAGCCACCGCCCTTGCCGACCTTGTCGAGGCGGTCGCGCACCTCGGCTTCCACCTCGGCCTCGGTGCCACGCGGCAAGGTGTAATCGAGGTCGATGTTGCCGACGATGCAGACCCGATCGCCATGACTTTGCTTGAGCCGGTTGATGTCCATCGCCGCCGGCTGCACCGGGTGTATGCCGCTCATGCCCAAGGTGAGCAGGCTGTCGAGCAGCGGGAACAGGTTGCCGTCACTGTGAAAGATCCAGGGCTTCTTGATCTGGCTGGCCACCATCAGCTGGTACGGCTTCATGAACTCTTCCCACATCTCGGTGCTGACCCACGGCATCTTGTTGTCGGCGTGGTCGTCGTTGGCCCAGATGAAGTCGAAATCCATCGTGTTGAGGTGCTGCACCACGCGTGCCGACCATTCGGAGAATCGCCGGTGCACCTCCTTCACGAGGTCCGGATCCTCGTACATCATGATCGAGAACATGTCCAGGCCCATGCTTTCGAAGGT
>JANOJJ010000498.1:0-12188 GCA_031408155.1 Rubrivivax sp. | reverse complement strand
GCGCTGCAGCGGTTCGAGGCACAGCAGGCGGCTGCGTCGTCGGCCCTGCCGGGACGGCCGTTGGCGGCGTGCGACGAGGCAGCGGATCGGCCAGTCGCGGCGGCGGCGCAGGCTGAACCGCCACTTCGCCGCGCGTTTCGCCGCGTGTTTCACCGCGTGTTTCACCGCGTGTTTCACCGCTAGGCAAGCGAGCGCGCCGGCGGGCAGCGCTCTCGTCGCTGTCGCTGGTCACCGGCCGGCGCGCCGGTTGCAAAGCCGTGGCCGGCGGCTGACCCGGCGCAGGCTGAATGGTCCTTGGTTGCAGTGGAGCCGGCTGGACGGGTTGCGGCCGTGCCGGCAGCGGCGACAGGGGGGCGATCGGCGGCGGCGCAATGCGCACCTCGTTGCCCGGGCGGCGCCCGTCGCGGTCTGCATCCGGCGGGCGCGGACGTCGATCGTCGCGACCGATTTGGGCTGCTGGCGGACGGCGCCGCAAAACGTCGGATGGCACCACGGTCACGGCATTGGGCACGCCTTGGTTGCCAAACGTGTGATCGCCACCGCCCCGCCGGGGCGGCGGACGCCAGCGGCGATGGTCCGGCGTGTTGACGCGGTCGTGGTATCCCGGGCTCACGCGGTAGTGGGGGCGGAATACTTCCCACGGCGCCAGCGGCACCCAGCTCAGCGTGGGCCCGCCGACGCGCAGGCCGATCCCGATCGCCGGCCCGTCGATCCAGGCCACCAGGGCCGGGGCGTACACCGGCCGCGCCACGTAGCGGCCAGGGACCCAGCACCAGCGGTCACGCCAGCTGAGCCAGCGCCCGTAGTGGTAGGGCGCGAAGCCCCAGGGCGCATCGTCGACCCAGGTCCAGCCCCACGGCCGGACCCAGGCCCAGTGGCCCTGCCGATACGGCGCCCAATCATCACGCATCGACAATGGGGTCCACACGGCGCCGTACTCGGGGTGCTGGTCCCAACGGCCATGGCGATCCAGTTCCTCCCAGCCCGTCATCTCGGGCGAGACATGGGCAGCCGACGCCGTGCGTTCGTCTTCACGCTCGTCACGCAGCACGCGGGCGGCGAAGGCATCATCGACCGGCGCCGACCAGCGATGGCGCAACATCCGAGACGGCCCTTCGCGCCAGAGCTGCAACCGCCGGCCGGCGTCGATATCGAGGCCCGGTTCGCCTTCGACGCGCAGCTCGCCGCGCCAGCTGGCCACAGAGGTGGTGTCGTCCTCGCGATCAAGCCGGTACAGGCCGCCGCGTTGTGGTTGCAGCCAGGCTTCTTCGGTGCCGAAGGCGGTCTCGGCTGCCACTTCGCGGGAGCGCAGGCGCACGGCGATGCTGCCGCGATGCAGTTGCACACGCACGCGCTCGTCGTCAAGGTGGACCAATTCGACTTCGGTCCCATCCGAGAGCTTGATCGTGGTCGAGCCGATGCGCAGTTCGGCCTCGGCATCGCGGCCGGTCGCCAAACGATCACCCGCCGTCAGCGGCCGATTGCGCAGGGCTTGAGTCCACTGGGCTTGTTCGAGGTCGAACCACCACACCGGGCCTGCGATGTCGGCGATGCGCCCCACCCGGCCCGGCGGATCCGAGTCAGGCTGTGCAGCGGCCGGCAGCGAAGCACCCGACAAGGCCAGGCAAGCCAACGCCCAGGCGAGCACGCCTATCGATCGAATACGAGCCAAGCCGAGTCTGGCCAACAAGTGAGTTTTCATGCGCAACTCCGCAAGGGTACCCAGGGTGCAACGCGCACGCATGGTCCGGCGCTGACCGCCAGGCAAAACAACGACAGGCAAAGCCGGCTCGAAACGTGGGGCAGACCGACCAGGGGCGTCAGTCGTCGGCTGCTGGGTGCAGCTCAGGGAACAGTACGCTGGTGAAGCCCAGTCGCGTCAGGTCGCGCATGCGCGTCGGGTACAGACGGCCGATCAGGTGGTCGCATTCATGTTGCACCACCCGGGCGTGGAAACCGTCGACCTCGCGTTCAATGAGTCGGCCGCATTCGTCGAAGCCCCGGTAGCGGATGCGCGACCAGCGCGGCACCATGCCACGCAGGCCGGGCACCGACAGGCAGCCTTCCCAGCCTTCTTCCTCGACGTCGGACAGGGGCGTGATCAGCGGATTGACCAGCACGGTGAGCGGCACCGGCGGAGCGTCGGGGTAGCGCTCGTTGTGCTCGAAGCCGAACATCACCACCTGCAGGTCGACCGCGATCTGCGGCGCCGCCAGGCCGGCGCCCCTGGCGTCGATCATGGTGTCGTGCAGGTCGTCGATCAAGGCCAGCAGCTGGCTTGAGCCAAATTCGTGCACCGGTTGGGCCACGCGCAGCAGGCGCGGGTCGCCCATCTTCAGGATCTCTCGTACGGCCATCGGGTCGTCCTTGTTCAGACAGGAGGGTCGGGCAACGATTCATCAACCCCTGCCAACATCAGCATCAGGCCAGCTTCGTCCAGTACGCTCACGCCCAGCTCGAGCGCCTTGTCGAGCTTGCTGCCGGCTTGCGCTCCGGCGACGACGAAGTGCGTCTTCTTCGAAACCGAGCCCGCCACCTTGCCGCCGGCAGCCTCGATCAGCTGCTTGGCCCGGTCGCGCGACAGCGTAGGCAGCGTGCCGGTCAGCACCAGCGTGCGACCGGCCAGAGACAGCGGCGCCGCGGTGGTGGCAGCGCCGTCGTGCTCGTCCCAGCGCACACCGGCGGCGCGCAGTTGCTCGACCACCTCTCGGTTGTGCGGCTGTTCGAAGAAGCGCTGGATACTCTGCGCCACCACCGGGCCGACGTCGCTGACGTGCAGCAACTGTTCGACGGTGGCGTTCATGACCCGATCGATAGCGCCGAAGTGCCGGGCCAGGTCGCGCGCCGTGGCTTCGCCCACGTGGCGGATGCCGAGCGCATACAGAAAGCGCGCCAACGTGGTCTGCCGACTCTGGTCGAGTGCGGCCACCAGGTTGGCGGCGCTCTTGTCGGCCATGCGGTCGAGTTCCGCCAGCTTGGCCAGGCCCAGCGTGTACAGCTCGGGCAAGGAGCGGATGAGTCCGCTGTCGACCATCTGGTCGACGATCTTGTCGCCCAGGCCCTCGATGTCCATCGCGCGCCGGCCGGCAAAGTGCAGCAAGGCCTGCTTGCGCTGCGCGGCGCATAACAGGCCGCCGCTGCAGCGGTGGTCGATGCCGCCCTTCTCGCGCAGCACACGGCTGCCGCAGACCGGACAGGCCGCGGGCATACGGAAGTTGGGCACATAGCCGGCGCGGTTGCCGGGCACCCGACCCACCACCTCGGGAATGACGTCGCCCGCGCGCCGCACGATGACCGTGTCGCCGACACGCACGCCCTTGCGGCGCAACTCGAACAGGTTGTGCAGCGTGGCATTGCTGACCGTTGTGCCGCCGACGAACACCGGTTCGAGCTTGGCCACCGGCGTGAGCTTGCCGGTGCGTCCGACCTGCACCTCGATGCCGCGCAGCAGCGTCTGCTGTTCCTGCGCCGGGTACTTGTGGGCCAGCGCCCAGCGCGGTTCGCGGCTCTTGAAGCCGAGCCGTTCCTGCAAGGCTCGCTGATTGACCTTGTAGACCACGCCGTCAATGTCGAACGGCAGGCTGTCGCGCTGCGCGCCGATGCGTGCGTGGAAGGCGATCAGCCCGTCGCTACCGTGCACCACATCGCGCGCCCCGTTGACCGGCAGCCCGAACCTGGCCAGGGCATCGAGCAACCCGCTGTGCGTGCTGGGCACGGTCCAGCCGCGCACCTCGCCCAGGCCGTAAGCAAAGAAGCTCAGGCGCCGGCTGGCGGAGGCCTTGGCATCGAGTTGGCGCACGATGCCGGCCGCCGTGTTGCGCGGGTTGACGAAAGTCCTGTCGCCACGTTCACGCTGCTGCTCGTTCAGACGTTCGAACTCGTCGCGGCGCATGTAGACCTCACCCCGGACCTCGATCACCTCGGTCTCGCAGTCATGCAGCCGCAGCGCAATCGCGCCGATGGTGCGGATGTTGTGCGTCACGTCTTCGCCGGTCTCGCCATCGCCGCGGGTGGCCGCCTGCACCAGCACGCCGCGCTCGTAGCGCAGGTTGATCGCCAGACCGTCGAATTTCAGCTCCGCGGAGTAGGCCACCGATGGCGCACCGTCAGCCAGTTCGAGCGCCTTGCGCACACGGGCATCAAAGCGGCGTGCCGCTGCCTCCGAGGTGTCGCGATCGGTCTCGATCGACAGCATGGGCACCACGTGGCGCACCGGCTGCAAGCCATCGAGCACGGCACCGATGATGCGTTGGGTCGGCGAATCAGGCGTGCGCAACTCGGGCTGTGCCTCCTCGAGGACCTGCAGTTCCTGGAACAGCCGGTCGTACTCGGCGTCCGATATCTGCGGGTTGTCCAGCACGTAGTAGCGGTGCGCGTGGTGCTGCAGCAGCGAGCGCAGCTCCGCGGCGCGGGTGGCGGGGTCGGTCGCCATCGCTTCAGCTGAACAGCCGCCGCGCTGCCGCCGTGCCGGCGCCGAGATCGCGCGACTCCAGCGCACGGTAGATGGTCTGCAACTCGGTGCCGATGGCGGCAAAGGCGTGCAGCGTGACCGTCTGACCCTGGTCATCGGCCAGCGTGGCGTCCATGTCGTCCGACAGCGTGCGGGCGGCGTCGTGCCAGGCCGGAAACGGCTCGGACTTCTCGTCGGTCTGCGGAACGTCCAGGCTGAGCGTGCATTCGCGCACCACCGCACCCGCGGCGTCGTCGGACAGCGCGGCCCTCGGGTCGAACGACAGCACCAGCACCGGCGGCGCTCCGGCCTCGGCCGCGGGCAACACCAGCCGGCCGGGCACGGCACCGGCCACGAAGCCCAGGCGCGATGCGCATTGCTGCACGTAGCCTACCGACCAGGCCACGTTGTTGGCGCGCAGCGTGACCGTCAGTACCGCGTCCAGCGGCCCGGCAAAGGTGTCGAGTTCGCGCGCGCGAGCCACCACGTCCAGCATGTCGGGGAAGTCGGGCACCGCGCCCACCACATCGGCAAAGGCCTGCACCTTCTGCACGAACTCGGAGTACTCGATCTCGTTGAGCGCACCGCTGCGGCTGGCCAGTTGCACGCCGGCCTGCAGTTCGCTGTAGCGCCGGTCGGGGGCGGGCGGCTCCCATTGCCCAGTCTCGCTGTCCAGGCCTTCGATCAGGAAGGGCTTGCTGCCGGCGCGCCGCGACGGCGGCAGGTGCGACAGCACGAACTCGCCGCTGACCGGGGACTCGAGCGTCATCGACACCAGGGCGTCGATCAGCGCGTCGAGCCGCAGCGGGCGACGCAGCGGCGAGCTGCGCAACGCCGGTGGCGGCGTGGCCGGCTCGGTGTCCCCGCTATCCGCATCGAAGCCGGGCTCGACGCGCGCGCCGGTTGCCGCAGTCGTCGCCATCATGGCGCGGCGCGGGGCCGCGCGGCGTGCCGTCCACCATCCCTGCAGCGCGATCAGCAGCACGACCGCGGCTCCAGCCAGCGCCAACGCGGTGCCGAGCGTCATGTTCATCGCGTTCACGCCGCCTCGGCCAGGCCGATCGCAGCTTCCATGTCGACCGCGACGATGCGCGAGACACCTTGTTCCTGCATCGTCACGCCGATCAACTGCTCGGCCATCTCCATCGCGATCTTGTTGTGGCTGATGAAGAGGAACTGCGTGCCCTTGTTCGACATCTCGATCACCAGCTTCGAGTAACGCTCGGTGTTGGCGTCATCCAGTGGCGCGTCGACCTCATCGAGCAGGCAGAACGGGGCCGGATTGAGCATGAAGATCGCGAACACCAGCGCGATCGCGGTCAAGGCCTTCTCGCCGCCCGACAGCAAGTGGATGGTGCTGTTCTTCTTGCCCGGCGGCTGCGCCATCACCTGCACCCCGGCGTCGAGGATCTGGTCGCCCGTCATCACCAGCCGAGCGTTGCCGCCGCCGAAGAGCGACGGGAACATGCGGCCGAAATGCTCGTTGACCTGGTTGAAAGTCTGCGACAGCAGGTCGCGCGTCTCGATGTCGATCTTGTGGATGGCGTCTTCGAGCGTGCGGATGGCCTCCTGCAGGTCGGCGTTCTGCGCGTCGAGGAAGGTCTTGCGTTGACGGGCCTGGGTCAACTCGTCCAGCGCCGCCAGATTGACCGCGCCGAGCGCGGCGACCTCTTTCTGGATGCGGTCGATCTCGGTCTGCAGGCCGCCGAGCTTGACCGCGCCGTCATCGATCGACTGCGCCAGCGCGGCCAGGTCGGCGGCGGCGGCGCTGAGCTGCTCGAGATACTGCGCCCCGCCCAGCTGTGCGGCCTGCAGCTCGAGCTGCAGCTTGGAGATCTGCTCGCGCAGCGGATCCAGGCTGCGCTCGAACGACAGACGTTGCTCATCGCCGGCGCGCAGCTTGGCGCTCAGGTCGTCGTATTCACTGCGCGTGGCGGCCAGCGCCTGTTCGCGTTCGAGCTTGAGCTCCAGCGCGGTCTGAAGCCCGGCCTGGGCCGCGGCATCGTTGAACGATCCGAGCTCCTGCTCGAGCAACTGCCCGGCCTGCAGATTGGTCTCGATCTGCGCGCGTGCGGAAGCGATCGCGCGCAGCAGCTCGTCGCGACGCGCCGCCAGCGCACGGGCCTGGAAGCGTGCTTCCTGGGCCTGGCGCTCGAGCGTGCGCTGCTGCTCGCGCGCAGCGGCCAGCTGGCGCTCGGCCGCGGTCCCCGCATCGTCGAGTTCGGCATCGCGCTCCTGCGCCTGGGCCAGGTGCAAGTCGAGTTCCTCGAAGCGGGCCTCGCCGGTGGCGCGACGTTCGTGCAGCGCCTCGAGCTGGGCATCGATCTCGGCCAGTTCATCGTCGAGCTGGCTGCGGCGGGCGTCGGTGGCCTCGGCCTGCTGGGTCTGGCGCAGCAGTTCGACCTGCAGCGCATGGGCTCGGGTCTGCGCCTCCGAGGCTTCGCGGCGCGCCGTCAACAGGCGCTGCGCCGCGTCGGTGTAGGCCGCTTCAGCACGCACCGACGCCGTGCGCGATTGGTCGGCAATCAAGGCCTGCGCACGGCACTCGCGGTCGAGCTTCTCGATTTCCTGCGCGCGCGCCAGCATGCCGGCCTGCTCGGAGTCGGGCGCGTAGAAGCTGACCGCGAACTGCGACACCGCATGACCGCCGCGCGTGGTGATCACTTCGCCATGCGTGAGGCGGTCGCGCGCGGCCAGGGCCTGGTCCAGGGTCTCGGCCGTGTAGACGCCTTCCAGCCAGTCACCGAGCAAGGCCCTGAGGCCGGCGTCGTTCAGGCGCAGCCTGTCGGTCAGGCGCGGCAGGGTGTGGTGCGTGCTCGGGATCGCTGCAGCGGGCAGCGAATAGAAGGCCAGCTTGGCCGGCGGTGCGTCGGCCGCAAACGCGCGCACGATGTCGAGCCGGCCGACCGCGATCGCGTTCAAGCGCTCGCGCAGCGCCGATTCGAGTGCCGTTTCCCAGCCGCTCTCGATGTGGACCTTGGACCACAGCCCGGCCAGGCCCTCGAGGCCGTGCTTGACCAGCCAGGGCTCGAGCTTGCCCTCGGTCTGCACCTTCTCCTGCAAGGCGCGCAAGGCCGCGAGCCGTGCGCCCAGGTCCGACAGGCTGCCCGAGTCGCGGTTGACGCTGTCTTGCGCCTGCCGCCGCTGTTGGTCGAACAACGGAACCTGATCGTTCAGCTCGGACAGTCGTGCGTCGGTCACGTCCTGCAGTTCGGCCGCACCGGCATGCTGCTGGCGCAGCAGCGCCAGGCGCTCGGCGTTGGGCGACTGCAGGTCCTTGCGTTCGCCGGCCAGACGGTCATGGCGCGCACGCAATTGGCGCGCTTGCTCGTCGAGGTGACGGCTGTCGGCGGCCAGCAGCTGGATCTGCTGCTGCACCTGCGCCACGGCATGACGCTGTTCGTTGGTGCGCGACTGGGCCGCGCGCAGTGCGTCCTCGACCTGCGGCAGTCGCGCAGCCTGCTCTTCGGCCTGGCCATCGAGCACCGCGGCCTGTTCATCCGCGCTCTCGATCTGCACGCCGATGTCGTCGAGCTCGGATGCGGCCGCGGTCTCGCGTTCGGCCCACTGGCTGTTCTGCGCGCTCAAGCCAGCCAGGCGCTGTTCGGCGCGCTGCCGGCCTTCGACCACGTAACGGATGCGTTCCTCGAGCCGGCTGACCTCGAGCGAAGCGTCGGCGAGGGCGCCTTGCTTGCCATGCAGTGCGTCGCTGGCCGCGTAGTGCGCCTGGCGCAGCGTGTCGAGTCCGAGCTCGACATGGCGGACGTCGGCCAGCCTTGCTTCCAACGCAGTGGCGGCTTCGGCAGCGGCGACCTTGACACGACCCTCTTCCTGTGCGGCGTCACTGGCTTTCAGGAACCACAGCTGGTGAAGCTTGAGCGTGCCCTGCTCCTGCAGGTCACGGTAGCGGGTGGCGACCCCGGCCTGCCTTTCCAACTTGTCGAGGTTGCTGTTGAGTTCACGCAGGATGTCGTCCACCCGCGTCAGGTTCTCGCGCGTGTCCTTCAGCCGGGTCTCGGTCTCGCGCCGGCGTTCCTTGTACTTGCTGACACCGGCGGCTTCTTCGAGGAACAGCCGAAGCTCTTCCGGACGCGACTCGATGATGCGGCTGATCGTGCCCTGGCCGATGATGGCGTAGGCGCGCGGGCCCAGGCCGGTGCCGAGGAACACGTCCTGCACGTCGCGCCGGCGCACCGGCTGGTTGTTGATGAAGTAGCTGCTGGCGCCGTCACGCGTGAGCACGCGCTTGACCGCGATCTCGGTGAACGCGTTCCACTGGCCACCTGCGCGCGCGTCTTCGTTGCTGAACACCAACTCGACACTGGCCCGGCTGGCCGGCTTGCGCTGGCCCGAGCCGTTGAAGATCACGTCCTGCATGCTCTCGCCACGCAGTTCGCTGGCCTTGCTCTCGCCCAGCACCCAGCGCACGGCGTCCATGATGTTGGACTTGCCGCAGCCGTTGGGGCCGACTACGCCCACCCGCTGCCCGGGCAACTGGAAGGTCGTGGGCTCGGCGAAGGACTTGAAGCCGGAGAGCTTGATCTGGTTGAGACGCATCCGCGATGCAGGCCTGCCAAGCGCAACCTGCCGATCCAAGTGCTTGATTTAAATATGAAAATGCGCTCTCCGCCGGAGCGCACGAGGGCGCGGATGATAGCATCGCGGCGCCGCTGAAAGCCGACCTCGCAGCCCTGCCCATGCCAGCCAAGACACCCAGCCAACGCCTGGCCCCCGCCGTGCCGCTGTCCGCCCCGAGCAAGGACTTGCAGGTCTTCCCCAACCCGCAACCGGCACGCGACTACGTGATCCGCTTCGACGTGCCCGAGTTCACCTGCCTGTGCCCGCTGACGGGACAGCCCGACTTTGCCCACTTCAGGATCGAGATCGTGGCCGACCAGCTCTGCGTCGAGACCAGGAGCCTGAAGCAGTACTTCTGGAGCTTCCGCAATCAAGGCGCGTTCCATGAAAAGGTGACCAACGCGATCGTCGACGACCTGGTCGAGGCCCTATCGCCGCGCTTCATCCGCATCCACGCCGACTGGTTCGTTCGCGGCGGCATCCGCACCTACGTTACCGTGGAACAGCGCAAGAAAGGCTGGAAGCCGCGGCCGCGGGTCGATCTGTCGGGTCTTGCGTGAGCGCCGGTGCCGCGCCGCCGGTGCTGCGACCGCCCTACCAGAAGTTTGCCGTCGACGTGGCGCCCAGCCGCATCGACGGGCATGGTGTGTACGCCGCCGAAGGCATCCCGCGGCGGCGCAAGATCGGCGAGATCCGTGGCCAGTCGATCAGCGTGGCCGAGGCCCGCATCCGCGCCACCCGGGTCGAACGCATCATGATTGTCGAGTTGTCGGCCAGGAAGGCGATCGACTTCTCCAGGTCGACCGACCCGATGCGCTTCACCAACCACAGCTGTCGGGCCAACGCGCGGCTGTGCATCCGCCAGGGACGGGTGGAGTTCTATGCCGTGCGCGACATCGCCTCGGGCGAGGAGATCACCGTCGACTATGGCGAGTCGCACCACCAGGGGCAGTTGCGCTGCCGCTGCGCTGCGCCCGGCTGCCGAGGCAGCCTGTGACGCCACGCTCGATGCGTCGACACGACTGATGGTGGCGATCGACCTCGCCCTGTACGGCGAGCGCACCAGCTTTCTGCCCGACACGGGGCGACCAGTACCCTTGATGACGGCTGGCGCGCGGGCCAGACACTGGTCGACCGGGATAATTCGCCAATGAATCCGCTGCTCGGCCGTCTGCACCCCTATCCGTTCGAACGCTGGCGCGCCCTGACCCAACACCTCGCGCCGCCGCCAGGCCGGCGCCCCATCAACCTGGGCATTGGCGAGCCCAGGCACGCCACGCCGGCGTTGGTGGAGCACGCCTTGTGCGCCAACCTTCGGGCGCTGTCGGGCTACCCGGCCACGGTCGGCGAGCCCGCGCTGCGCCAGGCCTGTGCGGCGTGGATGGGCAGGCGCTACGGCGTCGACGTCGACCCGCTGACGCAGGTGCTGCCGATCAACGGCTCGCGCGAGGCCTTGTTCGCCTTCGCCCAGACCGTGATCGACCCGACAAGAGCGGGCGCGACCGTGGTCTGCCCCAACCCCTTCTACCAAATCTACGAGGGCGCTGCGCTGCTCGCGGGCGCGCAGACGGCATTTGCCAACAGCGACCCGGCACACAACTTTGCTCCCAATTGGGCCAGCATCGACGAGGCCACCTGGGCGCGCACGCAACTGCTGTACGTTTGTTCGCCGGGCAACCCGACCGGGGCGGTGATGCCGTTGTCTGAATGGGCGCGGCTGTTCGCCTTGAGCGACCGCCACGGCTTCGTGATCGCCAGTGACGAGTGTTACTCCGAGATCTACTTCCGCGACGAAGCGCCGCTGGGCGGGCTGCAAGCGGCTGCGAAGCTGGGCCGCCTCGACTTCAAACGGCTGGTCGCCTTCACGAGCCTGTCCAAGCGCAGCAACGTGCCGGGCATGCGCGCGGGCTTCGTCGCCGGTGATGCCGAGCTCATCAAGCCCTTCTTGCTCTACCGCACCTACCACGGCAGCGCGATGAGCGGACTGGTGCAGGCCGCCAGCATTGCGGCCTGGAACGACGAGGCTCACGTGGTTGCCAACCGCGAGCTCTACCGCAGCAAGTTCACCCAGGTCACCCCACGCCTGGCGCAGGTGATGGACGTCAAACTGCCCGACGCCGGCTTCTACCTCTGGGCAGCGGTGCCTGGAGACGACATCACTTGGGCCCAGGGTTTGCTCGCTCAATACAATGTCACGGTCTTGCCCGGCAGCCTGCTGGCGCGCACCGCGCAGGGCCACAACCCGGGTGCCGGCCGCATCCGCATGGCACTGGTCGCCAGCGTCGATGAGTGCCTGGACGCGGCCGACCGCATCGTCTCCTACACCGAAAGCCTTCAATGAGCTCCGACCTGCAGAACTTCATCGACCTGGTCTGGGAAGGCCGCGCCTCGCTCTCGCCGACCAGCGCCGACCCGAAGATCCGCGAGACCGTGGAAGGCGTGATCAGCGACCTGAACGCAGGCCGTGTGCGCGTGGCCGAACGCCACGGCGTGGGCCAGTGGACGGTCAATCAATGGGTCAAGAAGGCCGTGCTGCTGAGTTTTCGCCTGAATGAGAACAAGGTCCAGCGCGCCGGCGACCTGAGCTTCTTCGACAAGGTCGAGACCAAGTTCACCCATGTCAGCGACGACGCCATGCGCGCCACCGGCATCCGCGTGGTGCCGCCGGCGGTGGCGCGACGCGGCTGCTACATCGCCCGCAACGTGGTGCTGATGCCGAGCTGGATCGCACGCGCCCGCCCCAGCATCGTCGTCACGAGCGTGAGCGGGTAGACGCCGACGTCCACGAGGACGCCGACGTCGAAGAAGGGGGCAGGCGCCGGGTGCCACGTCTCGATCCGGCCCCAGTTCACCTCCGCGTAGACGGCCCGCACGGTCCCGAGGCGACCGGTTCGGATCAACGCTGCGGCCGTCTGCTGCGCTTCCCCAAGGAAGGTGGCCGGCGAGCAACCGAGACGGAGCCCCCGTTCCGCGGCGAGGTCCACGAGCTCGCGTCCCTCGTCAGCACGCAGGGCGAGCGGTTTTTCGGTGTAGACATGGCGACCGGCCTCGAGGGCGCGCTTCGTGACCTCGTGATGGGCGTGGTGGATCGTGAGGTTGACCACGATGTCGACCTCCGGGTCTGCGAGGAGGTCGTCGAGGGAAGCGTAGGCGCGGCACC
>JANOJJ010000475.1:0-11950 GCA_031408155.1 Rubrivivax sp. | reverse complement strand
GGGAAGCCGAAGAAGCGGTCGAGAAAGCGCGTGACCAGGTGGCGAGCCTGATCGACGCCGACCCGCGTGAAATCGTCTGGACCAGCGGCGCCACCGAGTCGATCAACCTCGCCATCAAGGGCGCGGCGCATTTCTACAGTTCGCGTGGCAAGCACCTGATCACGGTGAAGACCGAGCACAAGGCTGTGCTCGATACCATGCGCGAACTGGAGCGCCAGGGCTTCGAGGTGACCTACCTCGACGTGCAGGAAGACGGCCTGCTCGACCTTGGCAAGTTCAAGGACGCGCTGCGCAAGGACACCATTTTGGTGTCGGTGATGCTGGTCAACAACGAGATCGGCGTGATCCAGGATATCCCCGCCATTGGTGCGTTGTGCCGTCAGCGCGGCATCGTCCTGCACGTCGATGGCGCGCAGGCGACGGGCAAGGTCGCGATCGACATGGCCTCATCGACGATCGACCTGCTGAGCCTGGCCTCGCACAAGACGTACGGCCCGAAGGGCATTGGCGCGCGCTGTATGTGCGGCGCAAGCCGCGCGTGCGACTCGAAGCGCAGATGCACGGCGGCGGCCATGAACGCGGCATGCGTTCGGGCACGCTACCGACGCATCAGTGCGTGGGCATGGGCGAGGCCTTCCGCATCGCGCAGGCCGAAATGGGCGTCGAGAGCGAGCGCATTCGCATGCTGCAGCGCCGGCTGCTGGCCGGCATCGGGCAGATCGAGCAGGTCTTCGTCAACGGTGACCTCGAGCGCCGGGTGCCACACAACATCAACGCCTCGTTCAACTTCGTCGAAGGCGAGTCGCTGATCATGGGCGTCAAGGGCATCGCCGTGTCGTCGGGGTCGGCCTGCACCTCGGCCAGTCTCGAGCCGAGCTACGTTCTGCGCGCGCTGGGCCGCAGTGACGAGATGGCGCATTCGAGCCTGCGCATGACGATCGGCCGTTTCACCACCGAAGCCGAAGTCGACTACGCCGTGTCCACCCTGCAGGATCGTGTGGCGCGCCTGCGTGAGCTCTCACCGCTGTGGGAGATGTACAAGGACGGCGTCGACATCAGCACCATCCAGTGGGCTGCCCACTGAACCCTATTCCAGGAGCACACCATGGCCTACAGTGACAAGGTTGTCGAACATTACGAGCACCCCCGCAACGTCGGTTCGTTCGAGAAGGGTGACGAGACGGTGGGTACCGGCATGGTCGGCGCGCCGGCCTGCGGTGACGTCATGAAGCTGCAGATCAAGGTCAACCCGGCCACCGGGCTGATCGAGGACGCGCGCTTCAAGACCTACGGCTGCGGATCGGCCATCGCGTCGAGTTCGCTGGTCACCGAATGGGTCAAGGGCAAGACGCTCGACCAGGCGCTGACGATCAAGAACACCCGTATCGCGGAAGAGCTGGCTTTGCCGCCGGTCAAGATCCATTGCTCGATTCTGGCCGAGGATGCGATCAAGGCCGCGGTACAGGACTACAAGGCCAAGCATGGCGCCGCCACGGATGTCGGCGACGCACGGGCCACCCACTGAGCGGATCTCCTGCATGGCCATCACTTTGACCGCGGCAGCGGCGCGGCATGTCACGCGTTACCTGTCGCGGCGCGGCAAAGGCGTCGGCGTGCGCCTGGGCGTCAAGACCACCGGCTGTTCGGGCCTGGCCTATAAGCTCGAGTACGCCGACGACGTGGCGCCCGAAGACATCGTTTTCGAGGGCCATGGCGTCAAGGTTCTGGTCGACCCCAAGAGCCTGCCCTACATTGACGGCACCGAGCTCGACTTCGTGCGCGAAGGTCTGAACGAAGGCTTCAAGTTCCACAATCCGCGCGAGAAAGACCGCTGCGGCTGCGGTGAATCGTTCCGGGTCTGATGCGGCGCCAGCCGCGGCCACGGCTGCGACCATGAAGCTCGACGACGACGATTTCACCCTCTTCGGGCTGCCGCGCCGGCACGCGATCGAGCGCGCCGAGCTCGACCGCCGCTGGCGGGCCTTGCAGTCCGAGGTGCACCCCGACCGCTACGCGGCCCAGGGTGACGCCGCCCAGCGGCTGGCGATGCAGTGGGCCGTACGTGTCAACCAGGCCTACCAACGGTTGAAGGATCCGCTGCGTCGCGGCGCCTACCTGTGCGAGCTGGCCGGCGCGACCATTGACGCCGAACTCAACACCGCGATGCCGGCAGCCTTCCTGATGCAGCAGATGGAATGGCGCGAAGCGCTGGACGAGGCTCGCGACCAGCCGGCGGTGCAGGCCTTGGACCACACCATCGAGCAGGCCGAGCGCGCGCAACTGGCCGACCTTGCGGCCTGTCTGGACGAACGTCAGGACGCGCGAGGTGCTGCTGAGCGTGTGCGTGCGCTGATGTTCGTCCACCGCTTTCGCGAAGACATCGAGCGTCGGCTCAACGCCTACGATCACTGAAGAACAACGACCAGCCTCCCGCATGGCCTTGCTGCAGATCTCCGAACCCGGGCAGTCGCCCGACCCACACCAGCGACGTGTGGCGGTCGGCATCGACCTGGGTACCACCCATTCACTGGTGGCGGCAATGCGCCATGGCGTGTCCGAATGTCTGCCTGATGCGCAAGGCCGGCTGTTGCTGCCGTCGGTGGTGCGCTACCTGGACGGTGGGCGCCGCCTGATCGGTGACGCCGCGCGCGACCACCAGGCCGAAGACCCCGAGAACACCCTGGTGTCGGTCAAGCGCTTGATGGGCCGCAAGCTGGCCGACATCGGCGATCGCGCCAGGCTGCCGTATCGCTTCGTCGACCAGCCAGGCATGGTCGGCGTCGAAACCCGGGCCGGCGTCAAGACGCCGGTGGAGGTCTCGGCCGAGATCCTGGCCACGCTGCGCCAGCGCGCCGAAGACAGCTTCGACGGCGAGCTGTTCGGTGCCGTCATCACCGTGCCGGCCTACTTCGACGACGCCCAGCGCCAGGCCACCAAGGACGCGGCCGAGTTGGCGGGCCTGAAGGTGCTGCGCCTGATCAGCGAGCCCACGGCCGCTGCGGTGGCGTACGGCCTTGACAACGGCAGCGAAGGCTTGTTCGCCGTCTACGACCTGGGCGGCGGCACCTTCGACATCTCGCTGCTACGCCTGCACCGGGGCGTGTTCGAGGTGGTGGCCACCGGCGGTGACGCGGCGCTCGGTGGTGACGACATCGACCACGCGCTGGGCGCCTGGGCGCTGGTGCAGGCGGGTGCCGTTGCGCACTCGCCGGGCGACAAACGCGCGGCGCTGGTTGCCTCGCGCAGCGCGAAAGAGGCGCTCAGCAGCGTCGAGCAGACGGTGTGGCGGGCCCGCATCGGCGGCAGGGACCTGGACGTGCCGGTGACGCGCTCCGAGCTGGAGAACGTGGCGCGTCCGCTGATCGACCGCACGCTCAACGCCGTGCGCCGGGTGTTGCGCGATGCCCGACTGGCGCGTGACGAGGTGCAGGGCGTGGTCATGGTCGGCGGCTCGACGCGCATGCCGATGGTGCGGACGCTGGTCAGCGAGCTCTTCGGTCGCGAGGTGCTGACCAACGTCAACCCCGACGAGGTGGTGGCGCTGGGCGCTGCGGTGCAGGCCAACGCGCTGGCCGGCAATTCGCGCGGTGGCGAACTGCTGTTGCTGGACGTGATCGCGCTGTCGCTGGGTCTCGAGACCATGGGCGGCCTGGTCGAACGCGTGATCGAGCGCAACACCACCATCCCGGTGGCCAAGGGGCAGGACTTCACCACCTTCAAGGACGGCCAGACGGCGATGGCCATCCACGTACTGCAGGGTGAACGCGAACTGGTGGCCGATTGCCGGTCGCTGGCGCGTTTCGAGCTGCGCGGCATCCCGCCGATGGTCGCCGGCGCGGCCCGCATCCGCGTCACGTTCCAGGTCGACGCCGATGGGCTGTTGAGCGTATCGGCGCGCGAACTGGGTTCGGGCGTCGAAGCCTCGGTGGTGGTCAAACCGAGTTACGGCCTGGCCGACGACCAGATCGCACGCATGCTCAAGGACAGCTTCACCCACGCCGAGCACGACATGGCCGCACGCGCGCTGCGCGAGGCCCGTGTCGAGGCCGAGCGCATGGTGCTGGCCACGCGCGCTGCGTTGCAGGCCGATGGCGATCTGCTGACGGCGGCCGAGCGCGACGACATCGAGGCGGCAATCGGAAACGTGCAACGCAGCGCGACTGAAGACGACGCGGCGGCCACCGAGGTCGCCGTCAAGGCCCTGGCCGCCGGCACCGAGTCCTTTGCCGCCTTGCGCATGAACCAGGGCATCCGCCAGGCTCTGGCCGGGCGGCGCCTCGACGAGGTCTGAGCATGACCTTGATCCGCATCCTGCCGCATGCTGACTACTGCCCCGAGGGCGACGAGATCGAGGCGCCCGCCGGTACTTCGCTGTGCGAAGCCCTGCTCGAGAACGGCATCGCGATCGAACATGCCTGCGAGATGAGCTGCGCCTGCACCACCTGCCACGTGATCGTGCATGAAGGCTTCGGCTCGCTGGGCGAGATGGACGAGTCGGAAGAAGACCTGCTCGACCGCGCCTGGGGCCTGACACCGAACTCGCGCCTGAGCTGCCAGGCCATTGTGTCGAATCAGGACGTGACGATCGAGATCCCGAAGTACTCGATCAACCACGCGCGCGAGAAACACTGACGGACGGCGGCGCACGGCCGCAGCGCAGTCAGCGCATCGCGACGCGCACGCGCGCTGCCGGCCTGGCTGAGCGAGGCGCCGCGGCACGAACCGCCGGTCGGGCAGATGCCACCCGCGACGACCGTACTGACTTGCGCTGCGGTACCAGCACCGTCACCAGCTGACCCGGCTTGAATGCAGCCGATGCCACGACGCCGTTGGCCGCGGCAAGTTGAGTCGCCGTCATGCCATGCCGCCGGGCCATTGCAGCCACGCTTTCGCCTTTCTTGCCCAACTTGACCTGCAGGCGCCGCGGCGGCAGCGCCTCGGGGGCGAGCGCGATCATCGCGCTGTCGGCGGTGCGCTCGGCCACGTCGTGCATGTGCTGGGCATTGCGCGGCACCAGCAGCGTCGATCCGGCCCTGACCAGCATGCGTGCCGGAATGAGATTGACCTCGCGCAACTGGTCCTCGGTCATGCCGACATGACGCGCTGCCTCCATCGACTTGAGCGTGCGCGGGGCGACCCAGACCGTCCAACTGGCCAGCGCCCCCCGGTGCGAGCCGATACCGTTGACGAAGCGGTTCGCATTGTCGTAGGGCAGCAGCACCTGCGGCGTGCCGGCCGCCAGGATAACGGGCTTGTTGAGCTGCGGGTTGAGTTGCTGAAACTGCTCCAGCGTCAGCCCGGCAAGCCGGGCTGCCAGCGCCACGTCGATGTCGCGCTCGATCGGCACACTCATGAAGTACGGGTGATTCTCCAGCGGCGGAAGCACCAGGGCGAAGACCTCGGGCCGGGCCACGATGTTCTTGATGGCTTGCAGCTTGGGTACGTAGTTGCGCGTCTCGTCGGGCATGCGAAGGCTGGCGTAGTCGCTGCCCAGGCCCGTTCTGGCGTTGCGCGCCAGCGCCTTGTTCACATTGCCCTGGCCCCAGTTGTAGGCGGCCAGCGCCAAGTGCCAATCGTTGAACATGGCGTGCAGCCGCTGCAGGTAGTCGAGCGCGGCGCGCGTGGACGCCAGGATGTCGCGCCGGTCGTCGCGGAAGAGGTTCTGCTTGAGCTCGAAGTCGCGCCCGGTGCCGGGCATGAACTGCCACATGCCGGCCGCTCGCGCCACCGACAAGGCCTGCGGGTCGAAGGCACTTTCAATGAAGGGCAGTAGCGCCAGGTCGGCCGGCATGCCGCGTCGCTCGAGTTCCTCGACGATGTGGAACAGGTAGCGTGAGCCGCGGGCCGTCATGCGCTGCACGTAGTCGGGCCGCTGCGCGTAGTACTGCTCCCACTTGCGCACCAGCTCGCTGTCGAGGTCGGGTAGCGCGAAGCCGGCGCGCACCCGGATCCACAGGTCACCTCGGTTGGCATCGTCAAGCGGATCGAGGCGCGAGCGGGCCTGGAATTGGACTGACGGGGATGCAGGCTCCGGTTGCTGGGAGACCAGCGCCGGTGCGACCGCCGCCGGTACGACGGGTGCCAAGGCGGGTAACGGCGTCAATGCGGCAGCGATGGTCGGTGTTGGAGACAAGGTGGGGGGATCGGCAGGTGGCGCCACCGTCGCGCAACCGGTGATCAGGGTGACTACGGCGGCCAGCAGGCCGCTGCGCAGGGCAACACGAGGAGGTGTCATCGAAAGCGGTTCTTCCATTCACGCAAGGCAGCCAGCACGTCGACCGGATCTGCCGAAGCAGCGCCCTGGGCGCGGGCCGCTGCGATCACGGCCGGCTCGCGGCTGCGCAGGAACGGGTTGATCTGCAACTCGAGCGCCCGTCGGTATCTTCTCTCCTGCTGGTCCGTAGACCGGGCCTTGCAGCCGAGGCCGCAGTGCATCGACCCCGCCGATGTGATCGGGGTGATGGTGGGTCACTAGAATCGCCGCCAACCGCAGGTTCAGGCGGTCGAGCGCGGCAGCCACGGGCTGCGCGTCACCGGGGTCCACCACCACGGCTTGCGCGCCGTCGTGCAGCATCCAGATGTAGTTGTCAGCGAAAGCAGGCAGGGCGACGAGATTCATGGCGCGCGATCCATCGATTATAGAGTTGGGCTGGTGGCTGCAGACCGCGCCGGGCCGCTACCTGCTCGAATGGGAGCTCGACCGGGTCGACCATGCGGTCACCGACGCCTTCGGCTTCCATGCGCTGCAACTCGGCCTGCCCGGGCTCGATGCGCTGCGCGCCAACCGCATGCCGCACCGCTGGGTCGTCAACGACACGCTGGCGTTGCCCGGGGCGCTGCCGCTGCAGGCGCCGCAGGTTCAAGCCATCACGACGCAGACGCCCGAGTTGCCGGTGGCCCTGGCCTGCGAGTTCGATGCGTTGCCATTTCCGTCGGACAGCATCGACCTGGTGGTGCTGCCGCACTCGCTCGAGTTCGCGCACGACCCGCACCAGTTGCTGCGCGAGGTCGAACGGGTGCTGCGCCCCGAGGGACGGTTGGTGATCACGGGTTTCAATCCGGCCAGCCTGTGGGGACTGCGACAACGGCTGTCGCGCGCACGGCCGGCGATCGGACTGGTCCGCGGCCACCCCTACCTGCCGCGCGAAGGCGAGTTCATCGGCTACTGGCGGCTGCGGGACTGGCTGCGCCTGCTTGGTTTCGCGATCGAGGGCGGCCAGTTCGGCTGCTGGCGCCCGCCACTGAGCACGGCACGCTGGCTCGAGCGCTTGCAGTGGATGGATGCCGTGGGCGAGCGCTGGTGGCCGGTGCTGGGCGCGGCCTACCTGCTGGTGGCGGTCAAGCGCGTCAAGGGCATGCGACTGGTCGGGCTTGCGCAGCGGCAGCGCCAACAGGCTCGCGCTGGTGCCGTGGTGGCCGCGCCGCGCAGCGCCGCTGCGCAACGGCTGGGCGAGCAGGCACCGGAGCGCGTTGAGGCCTGACGAGGGCGGCGCGCGTACGAATCGATCAACCAACCGCATCGGCGGCACTGAGGATGTGATGGACGAGGTGGTGATCTATACGGATGGAGCCTGCAAGGGCAATCCCGGCCCTGGCGGGTGGGGCGCCTGGTTGCGCAGTGGCAGGCACGAGAAGGAGCTCTTTGGCGGCGCGGCCAACAGCACCAACAACCGCATGGAGATGACGGCGGTGATCGAGGCGCTGGCCTCGCTCGAGCGCCGCTGCTCGGTCGCGCTTTACACCGACAGCGCCTACGTGCGTAACGGCATCACGAACTGGGTCCACGGCTGGAAGGCGCGCGGCTGGACCACCGCCGACCGCAAGCCGGTGAAGAACGTCGACCTGTGGCAGCGGCTGGACGCCTTGCGCCAACAGCACGACGTACAGTGGCATTGGGTCAAGGGCCATTCCGGCGACCCGGGCAACGAGCGCGCAGATCAACTCGCCAACCGTGGCGTCGATTCGGTACTGAGGTAACCGCGCTGACGCGCGGCTCAGGCGCAGACGTTACATTCGACCGCTGTTGCGCGGCATAAAACGACAGGCATGGGCTCCAGCAAGATTCACACCGCCATCGCCGTGCTCGGCATCGTCGTGCTGGGCGGTGGGGCCTGGTACTGGCAGAACAAGGCGCCCGACAGCGCTGCCGTGACGGTGGGTGCAGCCGCGGCCGGCCCAGGGCCTGGCGCGAGCGCTGCGGGCATGCCTCGCGGCGCTGGCCCGGGCGGGCCCGGCGGCCCGGTGGCCGTCGAGGTCGGCCACGTCGAGTCGCTGACGCTGGCCGACGATGCACAGGCCGTCGGCTCGTTGCGGTCGCGCCAGGGTGTGATGCTGCGGCCTGAAGTCTCCGGTCGGGTGGCGCATATCAACTTCGCCGACGGCCAGCGCATCAAGCGCGGGCAGTTGCTGGTACAACTCGACGACACGCTGCAACAGGCGCAGTTGCAGCAGGCCGACGCCCAGGCCGCGATTGCAAGCACCAACCTGGAGCGCAGCCGCGAGCTGGCGGCGCAGGGTTTCATCTCGCAAAGCGCGGTCGATCAGAACGCGGCTGCGCTGCAGGTGGCCCAGGCGCAGGTCGCGCTGGCGCGCGCACAACTGGCCCGCATGAAGCTGCTGGCACCGTTCGATGCCACCGCCGGCATCAAACTGGTCAGCCTGGGCGACTACCTGAAGGACGGGGCCGACATCGTCAATCTCGAGGACATGTCGTCGATGGCGGTCGACTTCCGGCTGCCCGAGCGCTACCTGGCGCGCGTCAGGTCCGCCCAGCCGGTCGAGTTGGCGGTTGACGCGCTGCCGGGCCGGATCTTCAAGGGCCGGGTCGACGCCATTGACGCGCAAGTCGACGCCGACGGCCGTTCGCTGCTGGTGCGGGCTCGCGTCGACAACCCCGATTCCCTGTTGCGACCGGGCATGTTCGCGCGGCCGCGCATCGTGTTCGCCGTGCGCGAGCGCGCCCTGGTCGTGCCCGAGGAGGCGCTGGTGCCCCAAGGCAACAAACAGTTCGTCTTCAAGATCGAAAGTGACGGCAAGGGCGGCCAACAGGCTCGGCGCCTGGAGGCCAGGCTGGGCCTGCGTCTTTTGGGCAAGGTCGAGCTGCTCGACGGCCTGGTGGCTGGCGATCAGGTGGTGACCGCAGGCCACGGCCGCCTGCTGCGTGCAGAGCTGACGCCGGTGCGACTGATCGACCTGGCCAATCCCGGCCAGGCGGCAGGGCCGGGCCGGGCGCCGGGTCGGTCTGCCAGCGGCGCGTCGGGTGCGGCTTCGGGCCTCGGGCGCGTCCAGCCTCAGGCCTGACGTCGGCGCCCCTACACGAGCACAGGAGACCGCGCGATGCGACTGTCCGAAACCTCGATCCGCCGGCCGGTGCTGGCCACGGTGATGTCGCTCTTGCTGATCCTGGTGGGGGTGGTGTCGTTCAAGCAGTTGTCGGTGCGCGAATACCCTCGCATCAACGAGCCGCTGGTCAACGTCAGCACCCGGCTGCTGGGCGCGTCTTCGGAGGTGATCGAGTCACAGATCACCAAGCCGCTCAAAGACTCCATCGCCGGCATCGACGGGGTCGACATCATCACCTCGATTTCGCGCACCGAGCAGAGCCAGATCACGGTGCGCTTTCGCCTGAGCAAGGACCCCGACACCGCCGCCGCCGAGGTCCGCGACCGTGCCGCGCGCGTGCGTGCTCGGCTACCCGAGGCGGCTGACGAGCCGGTGATTGCCAAAGTCGAGGCCGATGCCACGCCGACCATCTGGCTGGCCTACACCAGCGAGACCTTGTCGCCACTGCAGCTGACCGACCTGGTCAACCGGGTCGTCAAGCCGCGCCTGCAGACCATCCCCGGCGTGGCCGACGTTCAGGTCGGCGGTGACCGCAAGTTCTCGATGCGGATCTGGCTCGACCCCGACAAGCTGGCGGCCTACCGGCTGACGGTGCAGGACGTCGAGGACGCGCTGCGGCGGCAGAACCTCGAAGTGCCGGCCGGCCGCATCGAGAGCCGGCAGCGCGAGTTCAGCGTCACCACGCGCACCGACCTCAACACGGTGGCACAGTTCAACGAGATCGCACTCAAGACCGCGAGCGGCTTCGTCGTCCGTCTGCGCGACGTCGCCAAGGTCGAAGAGGCGGCTGCCAGCGAGCGCTCGCGCGTGCGGCTCAACGGCCTGCCGTCGATATCGACCGGCGTGATCCGCAACGCCACGGCCAACCCGCTGGAGGTGGCGCAAGGCGTTCGCAACGCGATGCCGCTGATCCAGCGCGACCTGCCGCCGTCGGTGACGGTGGTGCAGGCCAACGACCTGTCGGTCTTCATCGACCGTTCGATCAAGGCGGTCTACAAGACCGTGGCCGAGGCCGTGGTGCTGGTGGCGTTGGTGGTCTTCGTCTTCCTGCGCACGCTGCGGGCGTCGTTCATTCCGTTGGTCACCATCCCGGTCAGCTTGATCGGCGCCTTCGGGTTGATCGCACTGGCCGGCTTCACGATCAACACGCTCACCCAGCTGGCGCTGGTGCTGGCCATCGGGCTGGTGGTCGACGACGCGATCGTCGTGCTGGAGAACATCTTTCGCCACATCGAGCAGGGGCTGAGTCCATTCCGGGCCGCGCTCAAGGGTGTGCGCGAGATCAGCTTTGCGGTGGTGGCGATGACGATGACGCTGGCGGCGGTGTTCACGCCGCTGGCCTTCACGCCCGGCCGCACCGGGCGCCTGTTCAGCGAGTTCGCACTCACGCTGGCCGGCGCGGTGATCGTTTCGGGCTTCGTCGCGCTGACGCTCACGCCGATGCTGTGCAGCAAGCTGTTGCGACACAACCCGGACCCCAACGTCTTCGACCGCGGCATCGAACGCCTGCTGGTGGCCCTGACCAAGAGCTACACGGCCGCCTTGCACGCCAGTCTGCGCGTGCGTTGGCTGGTGGTGCTGGTGATGCTCACGTCTGGCGGCGTGAGCTGGTGGCTATTCAGCACTGCCAAGAGCGAACTGGCGCCGATCGAGGACCGTGGTGTGATCGCGATGCCGATTCGCGCCCCTGACGGCGCGACGCTGGAATACACCGCACGCTATCTTGACGCCATCGAGGCCATCACTTCGCAATTCCCCGAGCTCGATCGCCGATTTCTGTTCATGGGCGGTGGCCAGGTATCCAGCGCCTTTGGCGCGATGCGTACGGTCGACTGGACAGAACGCAGCAAGAGCACGCAGCAACTGCAGCGCGAGCTGATCCCCAGGCTGGCGGCGCTGCCCGGCATCAGCGCCTTTCCGGTCACCCCACCGAGCCTGGGTCAGGGCTTTCGCGAGCGGCCGATCAATTTCGTGATCGTCAGCAACGACAGCTGGGACAACATGGCCCGCTCCGCGCAGGCCATGATGGTCGAGATCGGCAAGAACCCCGGACTGGTCCAGCCCGACATCGACCTGCAGCTCAACAAGCCCGAGATCTTCATGGACGTGGACCGCACGCGAGCGGCCGACATGGGCGTGTCGGTCGAGGCGGTGGCGCGCACGGTCGAGACCATGCTTGGCGGGCGCGTGGTCACGCGCTACAAGCGCGATGCCGACCAGTACTACGTGATCGTCCAGACTTCGGCCAGCGGCCGCAGCACGCCGGAGGACATCGAAAGACTCTTCGTGCGCGGCCGCAACGACGTGATGGTGCCTCTGTCGTCGCTGGTCACGGTGCGTGAGGCCGTGAGCCCGCGCGAGCTGAACCATTTCAACCAGCGTCGCTCGGTCAGCGTGACTGCAAGCCTGGCACCCGGTTACGCCCTGAGCGACGCGCTGAAGTTCATGGGCGAGACCGCCGCGCGGGTGCTGCCGCCGGGCTATGCGACCGAGCTCAACGGCGTCAGCCGCGAGTTACAACACGTTGAACCTGACCAACATGCGCCTCTCCACGGCGGGCTCCGCCTTCGACACGATTCTCTACGTCCGCTACAACGACTGCGGCACC
>JANOJJ010000601.1:0-11377 GCA_031408155.1 Rubrivivax sp. | reverse complement strand
ACACGGACTGTTCGTGCCTGGCGAGGAGCCGGAGCTCTGCGACGGCGCGCCCTGCAAGGGTCCAACCCGGCTGCGCTTTGCGCCTAGATTGGGCCCTTTCTGGGGCTCACGCGGGTGCGAGCGATTGCCTCTCAGCCTCTGAGCGCTCTGAGCGCGGCCTGACCGCACAGGCGCTGCGATTCTTCACCCGCGGTGCTTCAGGTGGCTGCGGCGGCTGCCGAAAACCACCTCGTACGGCTCACCGGAGTGCCCATGACCGCCCCTGCCCACAGCGCCCAGTTCTCGATCGCCAACCCGCATGCGCTGGCGACCATCCTGGAAGCCAGCCAGACCAAGAGCATCATCGCTTCGCAGGACATCTTCGACATCTCCGGCATCAAGTTGTGGGCGCGCGACATGCCGGTGTCGACCGCGCTGCAGCGCAAGCTGCTCGATCGCCAGCTGCGCAACCCGCTCGAGACCTGCCTGATGGCTGAAGACGGCGTCACGTCGCAGACCCTGATGCAGTCCACCCGCCAGTTGCTCGACAGCTCGTCGCCGCTGGCCGACATGCTGCGGCCGAGCGCGCCGCGCATCCTGCAGGAGGTGGCCCACTTGCCGCTGCACTCGGTGGCGCAACTGCTGCTGACCGCGGGCCAGGCCTCGCGCCCCGAGAGTTTCGAGCACGCGTTGCAGGCGATGGCCATCGCGGGCGCCTTGATGATCACGAATGGTGGCGGCACGGCTGACATCCGTGTGGCCATGCTGGGCGGTCTGCTGCACGACCTGGGCGAGATGTACATCGACCCGCGTCATGGCGAGGCCGACGCCGACCGCAGCCTGGACTTCGTCAGCTACCAGAAGCTGGTGGTGCACCCGCACGTGGGCCGCCTGCTGTTGGGCCAGCTGACCAACTACCCCAGCGCCCTGGCGCGCGCCGTGGCCGAACACCACGAGCGGCTCGACGGCAGCGGTTATCCGCACGCCTTGAAGCGCGACGACGTGTCGCCCCTGGGCCGCCTGCTGGCCGTGACCGAGGCCACGCTGGCCGTGATGCGCGGTGAACAGCCCTGCTTGGCACGCGCCAGCGTGGCGCTGCGCGTGGTGCCCGGCGAATTCGACCTGAGCTGGGTCGGCCGCATCGCTGCGGCCGCGCGGACCGGCCCGGTGATGCAGGCCAAGTTCGACGCCGAAACCGTCAAGCGGCGCCTGGCCAGGCTCGATGCCGGTCTGCTGGCCGCGCAGGCCAGTGCCGGCATGCTGGCCGCCAGCACCGAGTCGGCCGCGCTGAAGGACACGCTGGCGCTGGTCAGCCACCTGTTGGGCCGCTTGCGCACCGGCTGGTATGCGAGCGGACTGTGGAGCGCCGACGGCATCACCGAACAGGACGCGGCCGAGGTCGACGCGGTTGAGCACGAACTCTCGTTCCGCTTGCGCTCGATCGAACGCGCAGCGCTGCTGCGCGCCGGTGACCTGCCGGTGCACGAAGCCCAGCAGTTGAATCTGCTGTGTGAAAGCCTGCGCTCGGCAGCCCAATAGCTCAGTAGCTCGGCTTGTCCGCCCGTCAGGCGGCGACCGCGTAGCGCTGGCTTGCCAGCGCCGCGCCATCGGCCAGGGCCCGCAACTTGGCTTCAGCGACGGCACGTTTCATCGGCGCCAGGCCGCAGTTGGTGCAGGCGATCAGGCGCTCGCGCGCTACGAACTGCAGCGCGCGCCCGATCGTGGCGGCCACTTCCTCGGGCGTCTCGACTTGGTCGCTGGCGACGTCGATCACGCCGACCATCACGTCGGTGCCCTGCAGCAGGCCCATCAGGTCGGGCGGCACGCGCGAGTGGATGCATTCCAGGCTGACCTGGTCGATCGAGCTCGCGGCCAGGGCCGGGAACACCTGCTCGTACTGGCGCCATTGAGCACCCAGCGCCTGCTTCCAGTCGACGTTGGCCTTGATGCCGTAGCCGTAGCAGATATGCACCGCCGTCGTGCAGGTCAGCCCTAACGCGGCTCGTTCGAGCGCCTTCACACCCCAGTCCGCGGCCTCGGCCATGTAGACATTGAAGGCCGGTTCGTCGAACTGCACGATGTCCACTCCGTCGGCCTGCAGCGCCAGCGCTTCCTGGTTGAGCAGCTCGGCAAAGGCAAAGGCCAGCTCGATGCGGTCGCCGTAGTGGCGGTCGGCCACGGTGTCGACGATGGTCATCGGGCCCGGCAGCGTGAACTTGATGCGACGCGTGGTGTGTGCGCGCAGCAGCCTCGCCTCGGCCTCATGCACGCGGCCGCTCAGCGACAGCGGCGCCACCACCTGAGGCACCATCGCCTTGTAGCGATCATTGCGGATGCCCATCTCGACCTGGTGTTCGAAGTCGATGCCGGCGACACGCTCGACAAAGCCGTGCACGAAGTGGCGACGCGCCTGCTCGCCGTCACCGATGATGCTCAGGCCCGCGTCTTCCTGGGTCTTGATCCACAACAGCGTGGCGTCCAGCTTGGCCTGCGCCAGCTCGGGTCCGCTGGACTTCCACTGCGGCCAGAGCTTTTCGCTCTCGGCCAGCCAGGCCGGCTTGGGCAGGCTGCCAGCAATCGTGGTATCGAACATCGGGCTTCCTTGTCGGCGTCGGGACGCCAAGACTAGCGCAGCCGGGCGCACTGCGCCGGCGAGCCGGCCCCGCCTTGCGCGTCAGGCGGCGCTGGCAGGATCGGCGACGGCAGCCGGTAGCCTGATCTGCACCCAAGCGCCAGCGATCGACAACTGGCCCCGCATGTCGGCCACCCGACGCCGCACCGACTCCAGGCGCGGGTCGTCTGCCAAGGTCCCATCGAAACCAGGCGTCTGGGCTGCCGCGGCGCCGAATCCGATGCGGATCAGCACGCCCTGGTCGGTGGCCTCGGTGTGCACCTCCAAGCCCGGGCGCGGCCCCGGGGGCAGGCGGACGTCGGCCCAGGCCTGCATCAGGTTCATCAGCACTTCCTTCAGATGATCCGGTACCACTTCGCAGGCCGGCAGTCCGGCGCCGGGCTGGAAGACGATCGGCCGACCGCGCAAGCGGCGATCGAAGGCATGGAAATCGCAGACCGACTCGAGCATCGCGTTTACATCCACGCATTCGGCCTGCTCGCTGCGCGCGGCGGCAAAGTCCGACAGCCGCCGCATCATCGAGCGCACGCGGTGCGCCTGCTCGAGGATGCGCCTGGACGCCGACGGCTCTCCGCCAGGCCCGACTTCGGACTCGGGCAGCTCCTGGGCGATGCCGGCAATGATGGCCAGCGGGTTGCCTACCTCGTGCGACACGTTGGCCGCCATCGTGGCCAGCGCCGCCATCTTCTCGCGGTGCCGGTGTTGCTCGCGGCGGGCGGCTTCGATCTGGGCCCGGTTCTGCTTGTCGATCAGGCGCTGGCCATTGCCCACGATCAGCAGCAAGACCCAGTACAACACGGCCAGCAGGCAGCCGACGATGAGCAAGAAGTTGTCCGAATTGGCGTTGACCTTGCTCACGTTGTAACGCGACTTGCGGTCGATGGCGACGTCGTTGCCGGCGGTGATGGAAGCAAAGCGCTGCGAGGCTTGCCGGGCCTGCGCCAGGAACGGGGTCACGTCGGAATAGAGCTCGAACACGCCCTCCACTTGGTCACGACCGACGGCGCGCACCGGCACGTAGGTGGAGATCAGGTCGCGGTTCTCGACCACACGCTCGAAGGCGCTGAAGCGGTCGCGGTGCGTGAACTCGCTCGCCGGGCGTCCGCTGACCGCCGCCTCCCAGCCCAGGTTCGAAGCGGCGTCCTCACCGATCTGGCCATGCTCCGACGAATAGACCGTGATGCCACGCAGGTCAAAGACCTTGATCTTGAAGACCGTGCTGCCACGCATGGCGGCATAGGCCTTGATGTCCATCGCCTTGAAGCCGGGCAAGGCCCTGATGTCGCGGCCGAGTTTGGCCACGCACGTGCGCTGCGGGTCGGACGCCGACGCTGCCGCGGCAGGCATGGCACGGCAGGGCTCGATGGACAGGCGCTGCGCCTGCGCCACGAAGGGCGCGAAGTCACTGCTCCACAGCAAGTTGGCCACCACCCGCGTGAGGTTGACGTGGCTGGCCTCGTGCACCGCCAGCAGGCTGTTGCGTGCGGCCTCTTCGTGCTGCAACGCCAGCAAGCCCTGGGCCTTGGAGAAGAATTCGCGTTGCTCGCGCTGCACCTGGCTGAAGAAGGCTTCCTCGCCGCGCTGCAACACGAACAGCACCCCGGCCACGGCAAGGAAGGCCAGCAGCGTGGTGATGGTGAAGTAGCGCAGCAGCCGAAAGCCACCCGGCTGCGCTGCTTGCGCGGCCGCTGCGGTCACGGACGGCGCTCGCAGGTTCGCGCCACGCGATTCATCTTCCCCCATGGGGCAACATTCTCCCGGCCGGTCCGCAGCGCCGGTGTGCGTCTGCGGCCGCCCAACTCATTCCCAGATGAGGGCGCCCGGGCGGCTTGTCAAGCGATGGAGGCACCGGCGGCGACGTGCGATCGACTCGACGACGTCGCTGTTGGCCGACAATGCGCTGTGGCCTGCGCGGCTTCGCGCGCAGGCCCGGCCACGATCCGATCCATGAGCGTCGACAACGACCCGCTGTGGCGCCTGCGCCATGCCCTCGCCGGCTTGAGCCTGGCGCTGCTGCTGTCGGTGCTGGTGGCGGCCCTGGCCGGGCGACTGCTCGGGCCGCTGTTCGGTGACACCTATGGCGCGCGGGTCACGATCTACGGCCTGTTGCTGCTGCATGTGATCGTCGGTGCGGTGCTGCTGTTCAAGCGCGTTGCGCAGCACGAGACGCGCCCGGTCAGTGCGGGCCGCGTCTTGCGCTGGCTGGTCAGCCTGTGGTTATGGCCAGCCCTGCTGCTGCGCCGGCGGTCCCGGTAGAACAGGCTACCCGAAACCCGCCTGTCCAAGACTGCTCATTGGCTTTGCTTGATCAGGCGACCCGATGCCGACTGCACTGGCCGCGCATTGAAAGGGTACAGGCGCGCGAAGATGTCGATCTGGCCCTGCGACACCGGCACCGGTTGGCGCATCACCAGCCACAGCACGCCTTCGCTGCAGGGCGGTGTGGTCAGTGAGCCCATGTAGGTGTAGTAGCCGCGATCGGGCGGCAACAGGTGGTTGAGGTCGAGCACCACGCTGGCCGGCTGCTCCTCGCCCTTTTCGAGCGGCAGGTTGTTCCACACCGCCTGAACCACCGATTGCGCGGCACCACGCTCGAGCAAAACCGCGACCACCGCCAGCCGGCCCTCAGGGTCGCGGTGCACCAGGTGCACGTCCATGTCGTATTGACGGCCGTCGATGCGCTCCTCCGACGGACGGTGGAAGTGGAACTGCACCAGTTCGTAGCGCCGTGCACCGACCTGGATGCTGTTGCCCGGACCCAGGTTGACCTGCACGGTTTGGCCGTTGTCGATCACGTTGAAGGCACTGGCGCGGTAGTCGAACCGCACCGGCTCGAGATCGACCACTATGCCGCCGCGGATGTCGATCGGGCTTTGGCGCTGGCCGACCGCACAGGTGGAGAACTCCGGCTTCAGCCCACCCCATGCGGCGGGCCCGGTCGCGCCGAGATAGGCCCAGCCGGCCGGCTGTGCGCTGCTTGCTGCGGCCGCCAGGCTGGCGCTGGTCAGCGCGGCCGTGGCGGCCTTGGCGTTGCGGTGCGCGTCCACCGCCGCCAGCACCGCCGGCGAAGCCTTGCGCGGTGCGGCGCCGGGGACCGCAAGCGGCCTGCCATGCGAGTCGGCGTTACCGGTTGGCGCTTCAAGCCTGGACGTCACGCGCAGCAGGCTCGAGTTGCCGGGCTGCGGCGAACGGTTGGCACCCAGCTTTTCGGCCAGCCGCTCGCGCAGCGCGTCGAGCTTGTCCGCCGACGCGGGCTTGGCGGCCTCCGGCGACGGCCTGGCATCGGCCTTGGCCGCGATCCTCGTTTCAGCCTTGCCGGGGCCGGGTTCCGACCCATGAGCAGGCCAGGCGCACAGCGCCGCCGCCAACGACAGGGCCGCCGGCGTGAACAGCGGTCGGGTCGTTGTCGACATGAGAGTGGGCAGTCGTGTCATGGACGAATCTCCAGACCGGTTATCGGCGCGCTAGTCCCTGCACTTGAATTCTGGCGTCAGCGGCCGACAGGCGTCCAACCGCGCGCCGATGCAGGGCAAGGGGCTCATGCTTCAATGTGCTGGTCCAACCTGCCGGAGTTGCCATGACCTGCTCGCGCCCGCATCGCCGTCGCATCCTCATCGCCAGCCTGGGCAGCCTGACCATGCCCGCCTGGCTGGGCGCCGCCGAGTCGCGCCGCGCGCTGGCGCCGCTGACCGATGGGCCGTTCTACCCGCCCGAGCGCTGGCGCGCGGGCGAGACTGACTGGGATGCCGACCTGACCCAGCTGCGGCGTGGCAGCCAGCAACTGACGGCCCGCGGCGAGCACCTGGGGCTGGAACTGCGCGTGCTCGACAGCCAAGGCCGGGCGATCGACAAGGTCGAGGTCGAGATCTGGCAATGCGACCTGCTGGCGCACTACCGCCACCCGGGCGTGGCGGCCGAACCCGGGCGCTTCGACCCCGGCTTCCAGGGCTTTGGCGCGGCGCGCAGCGGCAGCGACGGCGGCCTGGCCTTCCGCACGATCCGCCCGGTACCCTACCCTGGGCGCACACCCCACATCCACGTCAAGCTGCGCCATCCGAGCTTCGGTGAACTGAGTTCGCAGCTGTTCGTCGCCGGTGATCCGGGCAATGCGCGCGATTTCCTCTGGCGCAGCCTGGCTGCGGCCGACCGCGAATCGCTGGCCATGAGCCTGCAGCCTGCCAGCGAGGCCGGCCTGCGCTGGCAGGCGCGGCATGTGCTGGTGCTGCCGGCCTGAAAAAGTGTGAAGCGAGCCGATAGGCCGGATTCTGTGCGCCAGGTTGCCCTGGCGTGACCGCCATTCCTCTGGGCCGGGCCTCGCGGCCGCGGCTCGGTGCCACCTACCCGCACACTCGTCGAGCCGAGTCAGCGTGTGCCTATTTGGTGTTGCTGCGCGTAGAGATTGCCCGTTTCACCCCGCTCGGTGCACAGCCCCGAACGGGGTGACTCGTCGGCTTGCGCCGGCGGCGGAACACCCAGCCCCTGGCTGGCCACGCGCGGACTCGTCTCTGTTGCTCTGATCCTCACCTCGCGGTGGAGAGTCGTTAGCTCCTACGCTGCCCTATGCAGTCCGGACCTTCCTCCAGTGCCGTGTTTCCACGCTCGCACCAGCGGCGGTCTGGCTTGCTTCACGCGGTGGATTGTCCCACCGCAAAGCAGCTCGGGCCGCGCGGGGCCCTCGTCGTCGTCACTGAGCTTGCTGCAGCGCGCGGATGCGGTCCTCGATCGGCGGGTGGGTCGAGAACAGCGCCATCAACCCGCTGGGCCGGCTGTTGATGCCCATCGCGGAGATCGACTGCGGCAACTGCCCCGGGTCCAAACCGCCCAGGCGGGCCAGCGCGTTGATCATCGGCTGCTTGCGGCCCATCAGCGCGGCGGCACCGGCGTCGGCGCGGTATTCGCGCTGGCGCGAGAACCACGCCACGACGACAGAGGCCAGCACGCCGAGCACGATGTCGAGCACGATGGTCGTGATCATGAAGCCGATGCCCGTGCCTTCACGGTCGTTCTTCAGGATCACCTTGTCGACGAAGTAGCCGATCACGCGCGACAGAAAGACCACGAAGGTGTTCATCACGCCCTGGATCAGCGTCAGCGTCACCATGTCGCCGTTGGCCACGTGCGCCACCTCGTGGCCGATGACGGCCTCGACCTCTTCGCGGTTCATGGTGTGCAAGAGCCCGCTCGACACCGCCACCAGCGCCGAGTTCTTGAAGGCACCGGTGGCAAAGGCATTGGGCTCGCCTTCGAAGATGGCCACTTCGGGCATGCCGATGCCGGCCTTCTGCGCAAAACCCTGCACCGTGCCGACGATCCAGCGGTGGGTCGGGTCGGCCGAGTCGTTGATGACCTTGGCGCCGGTGCTCCACTTGGCCACCGGCTTGCTGATCAGCAGCGAGAAGATCGCACCGCCGAAACCCATCAGCAGTGAAAACCCGAGCAGGTTGCCCAGGCTCAGCCCGTTCGGCGTGAGGTAGCGGTTGACGCCGAGCAGGCTTGCTGCAATGCCCAACACCAGCATCACGGCCAGGTTAGTCACGATGAACAGCACGATGCGTTTCATGTCGATCAGTCCCCTTGCGGGCGTTGGAAGTCGGTACAAGCGCAATCTTAGGGCCCAGGCGTCCGATTCAAGCCTGGCCCCGACCTGCACCCGCGGCGCCAAGGGCTATGGCGCGGCGTGGCTCAGAACTGCAGCCGCCAGTCCAGCGTTTCACCGCCGCGCAGCGGCTTGATCGTGGCGTTGCCAAACGGCAGCGACTCAGGCAGCGTCCAGGGCTGTCGGCGCAAGGTCACGCGGCCGCTGTTGCGCGGCAGGCCATAGAAGTCAGGCCCATTGAAGCTGGCAAAGGCCTCCAGCCGGTCGAGCGCGCCAGCGGCCTCGAACGCTTCGGCATATAGCTCCAGCGCCGCCGGCGCCGTGAAGCAGCCGGCGCCGCAGACCGACTGCTCTTTCAGTGCCGCCGCATGCGGCGCGCTGTCGGTACCAAGGAAGAATTTCGGCGAGCCCGAGATCGCCGCAGCCACCAGCGCCCGGCGATGCACCTCGCGCTTGAGCACCGGCAGGCAGTAGTAGTGCGGCCGCAGGCCGCCGAGGAACAGCGCGTTGCGGTTGTACAGCAGGTGGTGCGCGGTGATGGTCGCCGCGGTGTGCGCGTCGCTGGCAGCCACGTAGTGCGCGGCCTCCTGCGTGGTGATGTGCTCGAACACCACCTTCAGCGTCGGAAAGTCACGCCGCAGCGGCTGCATCACACGCTCGATGAACACCGCCTCGCGGTCGAACAGGTCGACCTCGGGGTCGGTCACCTCGCCATGCACCAGCAGCAGCAGGCCAGCACGCTGCATCGCCTCCAGCGTCGGGTAGGTCTTGCGGACGTCGGTCACGCCGGCGTCGCTGTTGGTGCTGGCGCCGGCCGGGTAGAGCTTGAGCGCGACCACGCCCGCCGCCTTGGCACGGGCGATTTCGGCCGGCGTGGTGGTGTCGGTCAGGTACAGCGTCAGCAGCGGCGTGAAGTCACTGCCGGCGGGCAGCGCCGCGACGATGCGGTCACGATAGGCCAGTGCCTGCGCGCTGGTGGTAAGCGGCGGCATGAGGTTGGGCATCACGATTGCGCGGCTGAACTGCGCGGCGCTGTACGGCAGCACTGCCGCCAGCGCAGTGCCATCGCGCAGGTGCAGGTGCCAGTCGTCGGGGCGGGTCAGCGTCAACGTGGTCGTCAACGTGCTCGTCATGGCGCCGACTTTCCCACCGCCGCTGCAGCGGCTCAGGCACGTGGCTCGCCTCGTTCGTTGACGGTCACCGTGGCTCCCGGCGGCGTCGTCATCTGCAGTCGATACTCCTGGCCGCGGAAGTTGTAGGTCACATCCCAATAGGCGGGCTGGGCCTGGCTGGGTGAAGTGCGGCAACGCTGCACGTTTTGCGACATCTCGATCTGCTGGCCGCCGTCGCTGCGACGGGCGCTGCTTCCGATCGCGGCGCCGGCGACGACACCGATGCCGGTTGCGACATCTCGGCCCGAGCCGCCGCCAACCTGGTGACCGAGAATGCCGCCGATCACCGCACCGAGCAAGGCTCCTGGCACGTTGGGCCTGCTGCGATCCTGATTGACCTGTTCGCGTTCGACCCAGCAGCGCTGGCCGGCGTCTTCGACCACCGCGCGGACCGACGTGATGTCGGCCTCGAACAGGCGCTCGTCGTTGCGTCGGCCGTAGTCGCGCGAAACCAGAGGCAGCGGCGAATAGCGGCCGTCGTCGATTCGCGCACCGCTGCCGACCGCACGCAACGACGAAATGCCGTCGTTCAGGCCCATCGACGACAACGACGGGTACTGGCCCGGGCGCAGGACGACGCAGCGGCCACCGTAGCGCGCGTCTTCACAGACCTCCCAGCGCTGGCCACGGACCACGACCGAAGAAGCACGATCATTGAACCCAGTGCCACGAAAATCGTCGATCGGCGTGTCTGCCTTGAAGGAGCGCCCCTGAAAGCCTTCGTTTTCATAGAAGACGACGTGGCTGACCGATGGTGGTACGGGCGGGGGCGCGTAGGGCGCGTCTTCGGTGAACCCGGTGCGGCCCACGGCGCGGGCCGACGAGATCCGGTCGTTCAGGCCCATCGCGGACAGCGACGGGTACTCGCCGTGGCGCAGGATGACGCAGCGGCCGCTGTACCGCGCGTCCTGGCAAACTTCCCAGCGCTCGCCGCTCACCACGGCCGAAGAGGCGCGGTCATCGAAGCCGCTGCCGCGCAGATCGACGACCGGCGCGTCCGCAGTGAAGGTGCGGCCGCGAAAACCTTCAAACTCGGAGAACACGAGATGGTTGGCCGGAACTGGTGTTGCCGGCGCGGGCGCATAACGGTCGTCTTCGATGCGCTCGTCGCGGCCCACCAGGCGTACCGAGGTGACACGCTCGGCCAGTCCCAGCGCAGCCAGCGACGGATAGTCGCCGTGGCGCAGGATGACGCAGCGGCCACGCAGCCGCCTGTCCTCGCAGAGCTCCCAGCGATCGGCTCGGTTGCCCTGGACGACGACCGACGACGGACGGTCACTGAAGCCGAACTGCTCGAAGTCGTCGACCCCGCGCTCGATAGTGAACGAGCGCCCGCGGTAGCCGTCATGCTCGTAGAAGGTGACCTGGGCACCGGCGTGAGCGGCGATCGCCAGCCCGGCCACCGCCAACGCGACTCTTGAAACTGCATTCATCAAGTTCTCCGGCAAAAGGCAACACGCAACAGGCAACAGGCAACAGGCACGATCGGCAGCGACGGCTGCAGCGCCTGTTTGACAGCTAGTGTGCAGACCGACCCTGTGCCCGCCTATCGGACGCCACGGTCACGCCGCGTAGTAGTTGTCCTACGCGTGATTTTCGCTGCTCGTCGATCGTGCCGTTGAACAACAGAGTCGAAGGCAGCGCGCGAGTCGAAGGCGCCCAGGCCGGATGCGCTTGCGTCTATGACGACACCGCGCCGCCGTCTTCCCCGCTCTGCTGCAGCCGCCACATCTCGGCATAGCGCCCACCCAGCGCGACGAGTTCGGCATGCGGACCGCGCTCGACGACGCGGCCCTGCTCCATCACCACGATCTCGTGCGCGTCGACCACCGTGCTCAGGCGGTGCGCGATGACCAACGCCGTCTTGCCTTGCGACACGCTCTTCAGCTCGGCCTGGATCGCGCGTTCGTTGGCCGAGTCGAGTGCCGACGTGGCCTCGTCGAAGATCAGCAGCGGTGGGTTCTTCAGCAGCGTGCGCGCAATGGCCACGCGCTGCTT
>JANOJJ010000458.1:0-2485 GCA_031408155.1 Rubrivivax sp. | reverse complement strand
ATATGCCGAACCTCGACGGGCTCGGGCTCTGTCGGCGCATCCGCTCACATCCGGGTGATTATATCTATTTCATTTTGCTCACGGGTGCTGAGGCCTCGGACAAACATCGAGAGGACGCGCGAACTCGACCTCAGGACCTTCAAGCTGGTCGACCAGTTGAGCGGCCGCACGCTCGGCCTGCGTGGTGACACCACAGCGCAAGCTGCACGCATCGATGCCCACCTGCTCAACCGCGAGGGCGTCACCCGGCTGTGTTACTGCGGACCGGTCTTGCATACACGTCCGCAGGGCCTGCGTGCCAGCCGTGAACCGTTGCAGTTTGGTGCCGAGATCTTCGGCCACGCCGGACTCGAAGCCGACCTTGAAGCGCAGGAACTGGCGCTAGACGCGGTGCGTAGCGCCGGCATCCGGCGCTTGGTGATCGACCTCGCAGACGCGCGGGTTCTGCGCGGCGTGCTGGCCGGGGTGCCGATCAACGCCGCCGGGCTGCACGATCTGGTGCAGGCCTTGTCGGAAAAGGACCCATCCGCCGTCGAGGCCTTGATGGTGGGCGCGCCGGCTGAGGCACGGCAGGCGCTGCGTTCCTTGCTCGGTCTGTATGGTGGCCCCGAGGTGCTGCACACGGCGGCACGCCAGTTGCCCGATCGCCCGTTGATCCGGCAGGCGCTGGACGACCTGGCCTGGCTGTCGGATCATCTGCGCCGGGCTTACCCCGAGCTGCAGGTCGGCTTCGATCTGTCCGACATGAGCGGCTATGCGTACTACAGCGGCCCGCGCTTCGCGCTCTACGGCGCGGGCTGGAGCGATGCGCTGGCGCGTGGCGGGCGTTACGACGAGGTCGGTGCGATCTTCGGCCGCAACCGGCCGGCGGTGGGCTTCAGCCTTGACCTCAAGGCGCTGGCCGAGCTGGCGCAGTTGCCCGGACGGACGCAGGCCATCCTCGCGCCGTGGTCCGAGGAAGAGGACTTGCGGGCCGCCGTCAGGCGACTGCGTGAAGCGGGCGAGATCGTGGTCTTCGCATTGCCGGGCCATGCGCCCGAAGGGCAGGCCGTGGCCTGCGACCGTGAACTGGTATCGGTGCAGGGGCGATGGGCCGTGATGGCCCGCGACCCAGCGCCAACGGCTGTCTGAACGGACAAGGAACAAGCATGCAAACGGGTCACCGGGTCGCTCCGGGTCGCAACGTCGTCGTCGTCGGTACGCAATGGGGTGACGAGGGCAAGGGCAAGGTCGTGGATTGGTTGACCGACCAGGCACAAGGCGTGGTCCGCTTCCAGGGCGGCCATAACGCCGGCCACACGCTGGTGATCGGCGGCCGCAAGACCGCGCTGCAGCTCATTCCTTCGGGCGTGATGCGCGACGGCGTTGCCTGCTATATCGGCAACGGCGTGGTCGTCGATCCGGCACACCTGCTGGGCGAGATCGAGCGCCTGGAGGCGCTCGGCATCGACGTGCGTTCGCGTCTGTTCCTGAGCGAGTCTTGCCCGCTGATCCTGCCCTTCCACGTCGAGCTCGACCGCGCCCGGGAGGCCCGGCGCGAGCAGTCCAGCGCAGGCAAGATCGGCACTACCGGCAAAGGCATCGGGCCGGCCTACGAGGACAAGGTCGCCCGGCGTGCGCTGCGTGTGCAGGACCTCAAGCATCCCGGCCGGTTCGAGGACAAGCTGCGCGATCTGCTCGAGCGCCACAACGCCGAGTTGGCCTCGCTCGGGGCAAGCCTGGTCGACGCGGCGACCGTGCTCGATGGCGCGATGCGGGCTGCCAAGCAGTTGCGTCCGATGATGGCCGACGTGGGCTACAAGGTGTTCAACGCCCACCATGCCGGCGCCAACCTGCTGTTCGAAGGTGCCCAAGGTACCCTGCTCGACATCGACCACGGCACCTATCCGTTTGTCACTTCCAGCAACTGCGTGGCTGGCAACGCGTCAGCCGGAGCCGGCATCGGACCCGGCCTGCTGCACTACATCCTGGGCATCACCAAGGCCTACACCACGCGCGTGGGCGGCGGGCCGTTCCCGACCGAGTTGCCGATCGACCAACCCGGCACCGTGGGCCACCACCTGTCCACCATCGGCCAGGAGCGCGGCACCGTCACCGGCCGTGCCCGCCGCTGCGGCTGGCTGGACGCGGCGGCGCTCAAGCGCGCCATCATCATCAACGGGGTGTCGGGTTTGTGCGTCACCAAGCTGGACGTGCTGGACGGGCTGGCCGAGATCAAGGTCTGCGTCGGCTACGAACTCGGCGGCCAGACGCTGGACATCCTGCCGCTCGACGCCGACGACGTCGCCGCCTGCCGCCCGGTGTATGAGTCGCTGCCTGGTTGGAGCGACGTCACCGCCGGCTTGACCAACTGGGAGCAGCTGCCGGTCAACGCACGGCGTTACCTGGAGCGCCGAACTCGTTCAGCGGTCTTTGCGGTGATCGTCGTTGGCGTGCTTGGATTAGCAGGTTATTATCTGAAGTCCGCATTCTTCCGCCCGCCGCC
>JANOJJ010000598.1:0-4799 GCA_031408155.1 Rubrivivax sp. | reverse complement strand
CGGCGACCAGGTCATATCGCCTGTGCCGCCAGTTGGCTCAACTGCAGGCGACTGGCATCGAGCGAGGCCGAGGCATGCATGTCCTGCTGCAGCAGCGCGCTGATCTGCGGGTGCAGGCGCACCGCGAGGTCGAGTTCGACGTCATGGCCGGGTGCATAGGCGCCGAGCTGGATCAGGTCGCGTGCCTTGTTGAAGCGCGACAGCAACTGGCGCAGGCGGCGCGCGCCGGCCTGGTGCTCGCGCGAGGCGACGGCGGTCATCACGCGCGAGATCGAGCGTTCGATGTCGATCGCCGGGTAGTGGCCGGCCTCGGCCAAGTCGCGCGACAGCACGATGTGGCCGTCGAGGATGCCTCGCGCGGCGTCGGCGATCGGGTCCTGCTGGTCGTCGCCTTCGCTCAGTACGGTGTAGAACGCGGTGATCGACCCTACGCCGTGCAGGCCGTTGCCGCTGCGTTCGACTAACTGCGGCAGTTTGGCAAAGCAGCTCGGCGGGTAGCCCTTGGTGGCCGGCGGCTCGCCGATGGCCAAGGCGATCTCGCGCTGTGCCATCGCGTAGCGGGTGAGCGAATCCATCAGCAGCAGCACATGCTTGCCGCGGTCGCGAAAGTGCTCGGCGATCGCGGTGGCGTAGGTTGCACCCTGCATGCGCACCAACGGCGGGGCGTCGGCAGGTGCCGCCACCACGACCGAGCGCGCCCGGCCCTGTTCGCCCAGGATGTCCTCGATGAACTCCTTGACCTCGCGGCCGCGCTCGCCGATCAGGCCGACCACGATCACGTCGGCCGCGGTGTAGCGCGCCATCATGCCCAGCAGCACCGACTTGCCCACGCCGGTGCCCGCGAACAGGCCCAGGCGCTGGCCACGGCCGACGGTGATCATGGTGTTGATCGCCCGCACGCCGGTGTCGAGCGGCTGCCGCACCGGGTCGCGGTCCATCGCGTTGATCTGGCGGCGCTGCATCGGCTCGGCGCGCACGTTGGCCAGCGCACCGGCGCGGTCCATCGGTTGGCCATGCGAATCCACCACGCGGCCGAGCAGGCCGTCGCCCATCGGCAGGTGCAGGCCGCGGTCTTCGCTGCGTCGCCAGGGTTGGTTTTCCTGGCCGAAGCGCGGTGCGGGCTGCGGCGCCGGGCGCGGCGCCACGCGAGCGCCACTGGTCAGGCCATGCACGTCACCGGTGGGCATCAGGAACGCCCGGTCGCCGTCGAAGCCCACCACTTCGGCCGTGACCGGCGGTTGGCCGTCCAGGCAGACGTCGCAGACCGAGCCGACCGGCACCCGCACGCCGGCGGCCTCGAGCACCAGGCCGGTCACACGGGCCAGCGTACCCACCGCCTCCAGCGGTTGCGGCAGGCTGGCGTACGCCTCCAGATCCAACAGGTAACGGGTCCAGCGTTCGCTGCGGACGGTTGCAGCAGCCTGGCTCATGGCGTGCCTTGTTCGCTGTCGTCGAGCTGCCAGGGCTCTTGACTGCCCAGCGCAGCGGCCGCCTGCGCCCAGCGCGTGGCCACGCGTGCGTCGATCGCACCGGCGTCGGATTCGACCCGCACGCCGCCGCGCGCGATGCCCGGGTTCGCCAGCAGGCGCGCTCCGCGGGCCTGCAGCACTTCTTGCGCGCCGGCTGCCACCAGCGGCAGGTCCTGCGGATGCAGATGCACGGTGATATGGCGGGCCGACAGCAGCACCGCCTCGACCGCTTCGGCGGCGACCGTGACCACATGCCGGGGGGCGATCTCGAGCTCGCTGCGCAGCACCTGGCGTGCCAGTTGCACCGCCACGCGCGCAACCGCAGTGGCCAGTTGGTCGTGCAGGGCATCGAACTCGGCGTCGAGGTTCTGCACGAAACGGGTGACCTGATCGTTCGCCTGATCGGCATGGCTCTTCTTGAAGCCGTCGAGGGCGGACATGCCGTCGCGATAGCCATCGTGGTAGCCCGCCTGGCGCGCGGCGTCGAGCCTGGCCAGCCATTCCTCGGGCGTCGGCGCGGCGGGTTCGGGCGCCTCGACGGGCTCGCTCGGGGCCTGCGCCTGGCTGCCGCTGAAACTGCCAGGGGTCCAGCTGGCAAACTCGCCAAGCTCTTCGCGCGGGATGAACCGCGCGTAGCTGCCGCGTTCCGGATTGGGCGACGGCACGTTGATCAGTACCCGCCTGGACAGGTTGTTAGACCAGTTGTTCATCACCGCCGCCTGCGAGCACGATCTGACCTTCGTCCACCAGGCGGCGGACGATCTTGAGCATTTCCTTCTGCTCGGCTTCAACCTCGGACAGGCGGACCGGGCCGCGTGACTCGAGGTCTTCCTTGAGCGTTTCGGCGGCGCGCGTGGACATGTTGCGGAACACCTTGTCCTTCAACTCGGGCGACGCCGCCTTGAGCGCCAGCACCAGCGAATCGGACTGCACTTCCTTGAGCAGCTGCTGGAAGCCCTTGTCGTCGATCTTCTCCAGATCGTCGAAGGTGAACATGTTGTCCATGATCTTCTGCGCCAGCTCGCCGTCGGCTTCGCGCACGAAGTCGAGCACCGAGGTCTCGATTGCCGTACCCATCATGTTCAGGATCTCGGCCGCCGACTTGACGCCGCCAAGGTGGCTCTTCTTCATGCGGTCGCCGCCGGCCAGGATCTTGCTCATCACGTCGTTCAGGTCCTTCAGCGCCGAGGGCTGGATGCCGTCGAGCGTCGCGATGCGGACCATGACCTCGTTGCGATGGCGCTCGGCGAAGCTCTTGAGCACCTCGGCACCCTGGTCGGCTTCCAGGTGCACCAGGATCGCGGCCACGATCTGCGGGTGCTCATTGCGCAACAATTCGGCCACCGAGCCGGGGTCCATCCACTTCAGGCTCTCGATGCCGGTGGTGTCGCTGCCCTGCAGGATGCGGTCGATCAGCAGATTGGCCTTGTCGTCGCCAAGCGCCTTGCGCAGCACGGTCTTGACGTATTCATCGGTGTCGGCGACGAGCATGCTGTCGGCCGCCGCCGCGGTGTCGAACCGGTCGATCACCTGCTCGACGCGTTCGCGCGAGATGCTCTTGAGCTTGGCGATGGTCTCGCCCAGGCGCTGCACCTCCTTCGGTGCCAGCAGCTTGAAGACCTCGGCGGCCTCTTCCTCGCCCAGTGACATGAGCAGGATGGCCGCGTCCTCGAGTCCCTTGTCGTCCATCACGCCCGCCATGTTGTTGCTTGCTTAGGTCGGCTCGCCGCTGACCCAGCCGCGCACGATGTTGGCTACCGCCGACGGGTTTTCCTTGGCCAGCGCGCGTGCAGCGATGAGCTTGACGTTGGACCTGGGTACTTCCAGCGCCGGCATGCCGCCCGGACCCGGCAGTGCGGGCAGCCTCACGTCGTCGGCCACCAGGGCGTCGAGCTGACCTCCCTTGGTCGACGCGGCGGCCAGCGTGGTGCTGGCGGCCTTGAGGGCCGGCCGGATGAGGGCGAACACGATCACCAGCGCCACCAGGGCCAGCGCCGCCGGTGCCAGGCCGGCGCGCAGCAGGTCCTGTACCCAGGGCTGCAGATGCAAGGGTACGGCTTGGGCCGGCGGCTGCGCCTCGACGCGAAACGGGGCGTTGACCACGCGCACCGAGTCGCCGCGCTGCTGGTTGAAGCCGATGCCTTGCTGCACCAGGGCGGTGAGCTTTTCCAGCTCCAGGTCGGTCAAGGGCACAACGCTGGTCTTGCCCTTGGCATCGATGATGCTGCGGTTGTTGACCACCACCGCGGCGTGCAGCCGGCGCACGGTGCCGCTGGCGCTGCGGGTGACGCGCACGGTCTTGTCGACCGCGTAGTTGGTCTCGGCCTCGCGCCGGCCGGCGCTGCCACCAGCGACGCTGGTCGCGCCTTGCAACGGCGCCGAAGCCCCGCTGATCGGTGCGGTGGCCGGCGCCGGCGGCTGGTTGCTGGCCGCGCCCGGTACGCCGCTGGGCCTGGCGAGGTCGGTCGGGGCCGATTCTTCGGTGCGCGTTGCGCGCACGGTGGCCGCTGCGTCACCCTGGTTGGGTTTGAACTCCTCGGCGGTCGATTCGATTTGCGAGAAGTCGACCTCTGCGGTGACGGTGGCACGCAGGTTCTCGCGGCCGAGCACCGGCTCGAGCAGCTCGAGCACGCGCTTGAGGTGGCTGTTCTCGACGTCCTTCAGGTAGTGCAGTTGCGCCGAGTCGAACCCTTGCGCGCCGTTGCGGTCGTCCAGCGGCCACAGCAGTGCGCCGTTGCCGTCGACCACGCTGACGGACTTGTTGTTGAGTTCGGGCACGCTGGAGGCCACCAGGTGCACGATGCCGGCGATCTGCTCGCGCTCGAGGGTACGGCCGGGGTGCATCTGCACGGTCACCGAGGCGGTCGGTTTGTGCTGGTCGCGGAAGAAGCCGTTCTGCTGCGGCATGGCCAGCATCACGCGTGCCGCCTGCACCGAGGCCAGCGACTGGATGGTGCGCGTCAGCTCGCCTTCGAGCGCGCGCTTGAGCTGCACGCGCTGCTGGCCGTCGCTCTGGCCGAAGCTGCTGCTGCCGTCGAGCAGCTCGTAGCCGCTGATCGAGCCCTTGTTGACACCGGCGGCACTGAGCTTCATGCGCAGCTCGTAGACGCGAGCCGCGGGCACCAGGATGCTGCCCCCGCCGTCGGCGAACTTGTAGTCCACGCCCATCTGGTCGAGCTTGGCGATGACGACCGCGCCGTCCTTCTCACCCAGGTTGGCGAACAGCACCTTGTGGTCGCTGCCGCGCAGCGAGAAGGCCATCGCCACCAGCACGGCCACCAGCGCGATCACGCCGACGGCCGACGAGACCAGGATGCGCGTGGGCATCGC
>JANOJJ010000368.1:0-16336 GCA_031408155.1 Rubrivivax sp. | reverse complement strand
CCCATCTCGCGCGTGCCGACCTTGGCCGTGCCAGCTTGGCTTTCACTCCAGATGTCGGGCGTGCGCAGACCGGCGGACAGCACCGCCTTGACGGCCGACTCGATGCGGTCGGCAGCCTGAACCTGGTTGAGCGTGAAGCGCAGCATCATGGCAGTCGACAAGATTGTAGCCAGCGGGTTTGCAACTCCCTTGCCGGCGATGTCGGGTGCGCTGCCGTGGCTGGGTTCGTACAGGCCCTTGTTGTTCTTGTCCAACGAAGCGCTGGGCAGCATGCCGATGCTGCCAGTCAGCATCGCCGCTTCATCGCTGAGGATGTCGCCGAACATGTTGCCGGTGACCACCACGTCGAAAGCCTTGGGCGCCTTGACCAGCTGCATCGCGGCGTTGTCGACGTACATGTGCTGCAGTTCCACGTCGGGGTACTGGGCGTGCACTTCGGTGACCACGTCCTTCCAGAACTGGAACGTCTCCAGCACATTGGCCTTGTCGACCGACGTGACCTTCTTGTTGCGCCTGCGCGCCGCCTGAAACGCGAGATGCGCGATGCGCTCGATCTCGGGCTTGCTGTAGCGCATGGTGTCGAAGGCTTCTTCGGCACCCGGGAAGTGCCCGTCCACTGCGATACGGCGACCGCGCGGCTGGCCGAAGTAGATGTCGCCGGTCAGCTCGCGAATGATCAGGATGTCCAGGCCCGCCACCAACTCGGGCTTGAGCGACGAGGCATGCGTCAACTGCTCGTAGCAGATCGCCGGGCGGAAGTTGGCGAACAGCCCGAGGTGCTTGCGCAGACCCAGGATCGCCTGCTCGGGACGGAACTGTCGCTCGAGCTGGTCGTACTTCCAGTCACCCACGGCGCCAAACAGCACGGCGTCGGCAGCACGAGCCAGCGCGAGCGTCGAAGCGGGCAGTGGGTGGCCGTGGGCTTCGTAGGCCGCGCCGCCGACGAGCGCGGTCTCGGTCTCGAACCGCAGGTCGAGCACGTTCAGCACCTTGACGGCCTCGGCCATGATTTCGGTGCCGATGCCGTCGCCGGGGAGGATGGCGATCTTCATCTTCAGGTCTTTCAGGCGATGTTGCGGGTCGCGATCCACGGCATCCTGGCCAGCCGTTCGGCCTCGAAGGCACGGATCTTGTCGGCGTGGCGCAGCGTCAGGCCGATGTCGTCGAATCCGTTGACCAGGCAGAACTTGCTGAACGGCTGCACGTCGAAGGGCAGTTCGCTGCCGTCGGCCTTGATCACCACCTGGCGTGGCAGATCCACCGTCAGCCGGTAACCCGGGAAGGCGGCCACCTCGTCGAACAGCCCGGCCACCTGCGACTCGGTCAGCACGATCGGCAGGATGCCGTTCTTCGACGTGTTGTTGAAGAAGATGTCGGCAAAGCTGGGGGCGATCAGCGCACGAAAGCCGTACTGCTGCAGCGCCCAGGGCGCGTGCTCGCGGCTGGAGCCGCAACCGAAATTCCTGCGCGCCAGCAGCACCGAGGCGCCGGCGTAACGCGGCTGGTTGAGCACGAAGTCGGGATTGGGCTTGCGCGTTGACAGGTCCTGCCCGGGTTCACCCTTGTCGAGGTAGCGCCACTGGTCGAACAGGTTCGGACCGAACCCGGTGCGCGCGATCGACTTCAGGAACTGCTTGGGGATGATGGCGTCGGTGTCGACGTTCTCGCGGTCCATCGGGGCGACCAGGCCCTTGTGCACGGTGAAGGCTTGCATGGTGATGGATCCTCAGGCGATGCGGCGCACGTCGACGAAATGGCCTTCGATGGCTGCCGCCGCCGCCATCGCAGGGCTGACCAGGTGCGTGCGGCCACCGTTGCCCTGCCGGCCTTCGAAGTTGCGGTTGCTGGTCGACGCGCAGCGCTCGCCAGGCTCGAGCTTGTCGGCGTTCATCGCCAGGCACATGCTGCAGCCGGGCTCGCGCCACTCGAAGCCCGCCGCGCGGAAGACCTCGTGCAGGCCTTCGGCCTCGGCCTGCGCCTTGACCAGGCCAGAGCCCGGCACCACCAGCGCCAACTTGACGCTGCTGGCCACCTTGCGGCCCAGCTTCTTGACCACCGCGGCGGCATCGCGCAGGTCCTCGATGCGGCTGTTGGTGCACGAGCCGATGAACACCTTGTCGACCGTGATGTCGTTGATCGCCTTGTTGGGTGCCAGCCCCATGTAGGTCAGCGCGCGCTCGATGGCAGCGCGCTTGCTGGCGTCCTTCTCTTTGTCGGGGTCGGGCACACGGTCGTCGATCGACAGCACCATCTCGGGGCTGGTGCCCCAGGTGACCTGCGGGCTCAGGCAGGTGGCGTCGATCTCGACCACGGTGTCGAAGGCGGCGCCGGGGTCGGACTCAAGGGTGCGCCAGTACACGGCCGCCTGCTCGAATTCCAGGCCCTTGGGCGTGAAGGGCCGGCCCTTGACGTAGTCGATGGTCTTGTCGTCCACCGCCACCAGGCCGGCGCGCGCGCCGGCTTCGATGGCCATGTTGCAGACCGTCATTCGACCTTCGATCGACAACGCACGGATCGCGCTGCCGCCGAATTCGATGGTATGGCCAGTGCCGCCGGCGGTACCGATCTTGCCGATGATGGCGAGCACGATGTCCTTCGCCGTCAGGCCGCGAGCCAGTTGCCCGTCGACCTTGACGAGCATGTTCTTCGCCTTCCTGGCCAGCAGGGTCTGCGTGGCCATCACGTGTTCGACCTCGCTGGTGCCAATGCCGTGTGCCAGTGCGCCAAAGGCGCCGTGCGTACTGGTATGGCTGTCGCCGCAGACGACGGTCATGCCCGGCAGCGTGGCACCCTGCTCGGGCCCGATCACGTGCACGATGCCTTGCCGCTTGTCCAGGAACGGGAAGTACGCCGCCGCGCCGAAGGCCGCGATGTTGGCGTCCAGCGTGGTCACCTGCTGCTTGCTGATGGGGTCGGTGATGCCGTCGTAGCCAAGATCCCAGCCGGTGGTCGGCGTGTTGTGGTCGGCGGTGGCCACGATCGAACTGACACGCCAGACCTTGCGGTCGGCCAGGCGCAGGCCCTCGAAGGCCTGCGGGCTGGTCACCTCGTGCACCAGGTGGCGGTCGATGTAGAGCACGGCGGTACCGTCTTCCTCAGAGTGGACGACGTGGTCGTCCCATAGCTTGTCGTACAGGGTGCGGGCAGTCATGGCTCAGGCCTTTGCGAAACGAGAGGGGCGCGCCGCCGGGGTAGGCGCCGGGGTTGTCAGGACGTCGACAAAGCGTTGCAGCGGCGGCGACAGGGTGTCTTGCTCGCGCACGGCCAGCAGGTAGTGGCGCCGCGCCCAGTCTTCCTGCAGGGTCAGCGGCTGCACCTTGAAGACCTTGGCAAAGCGCTCGGCCACCACGGCTGGCAGCACCGCCACGCCGAGCCCGGCCTCGACCAACTGCGCAATGGCGTCGAAGCCGTGGACCTGCATGCGCACGTTCAGCGTGCGACCCAGCGCCTGTGCGCGTTCGCGCATCTGCTCGTGTGCCGCTGCGCCCACGTGCAGGCCGACGATGTCGAACTCGAGCAAGGCGTCGAAGCCATGTGCCGCGCGCCCGGCCAGCGCGTGGCCGCGTGGCACCAGGATCGCGAGTTCGCCTTCGCGATAGGGTCGGCAGGCCAGCCTCGGCTCGTGCTGCGGCGCCACGAAGATGCCCACGTCGGCACGCCCGGCCGCCACCGCGGCCTGCACGTCGGCGCTGATCAGCTCTTCCAGGCTGACCCGGATGCCTGGGTGGGCATGGGCAAAGGCCGCCAGATCGGCCGGCAGGTGCTCGGCGATCGCGCTCGCATTGGCCACCACGCGCAAATGGCCCTTGATGCCGCGCGAGAACTCGACGACTTCGTCTTCAAGCGCGTGCAGCGACGCGTTGAGCGACCGGACGTGGCGCAGCAGCGCACGCCCGGCCTCGGTCGGTTCGACACCGCGCGCATGGCGGTCGAACAGGCGCACGCCCAGGCGCGATTCCAGGTCGGACAATCGCTTGCTGGCGGCCGCCAGCGCCAGGCTTTCGCGCTCGGCGCCGCGGGTGATGCTGCGGGTGTCGGCTATGGCCAGCATGAGGTTGAGGGTTATGAGGTCGAAGCGCATCGGACGGAGCGCCGCGCGAAGGTCGAACCTTAGCCCGCGCGCGGCTGGTGCAGATGCGCCGATTGTGAACCGAGGCTTCGTTTCGCGCGAAGGCTCGCGCGCTGCGATCAGCAACGGCAGCGCGCCCGGTCCAGCAGATCCAGCATGAGGTGTTTTGAGCGCGCGGCTGCGGCCATGCTCGTGCGACTCAGCCCGGCCACGGCGTAGTGGTGGTTTTCGTGCAATTCGGCCAGCGCGGGCAGGCTGTCGAGCAGCGCGACCAGCGAGGGATCGCCCTCGCCGGCGACGAGCAGCGCGTCGAGCTGGCGCACCAGGCCCTGGTACTGTGCAGCGCTGGCCGTGCGTGGCAATTGCTCCAGCCGCTCGAGCAGCATGGCCGTGGCCGCCAGCACGCGCAGGCGGGCCGGGATGCGGATGGTGTGGTCGGTGGTCATGCAAGCAGCTTCGGCAGAATTCGGGCCAGCCTGAGATGCGGGCACTCAACCCTGCAAATCAAGGCGTCAGCAATGCCTGCCGGGGGCTGCGGTCACGAGCGAGGTGACCGCTGCGCGATCTAGCGCCAGTGTCGTTTATCGCCGCGCAGGCGCGCCGATCAAACCGCTGGCCAGCGCCGTGCCCAGCAACACCACGGCGCAGCCCAACACCATCGACTGCGTGATCGCCTGGCCAAGAAAGATCGCCCCCCAGGCGATGGCAAAGGCCGGAATCAGATAGGTCACCGCGATCGCCTGCGCCGGTCCCACATGTGCGATCAGTCGGAAGTACAGCAGGTAAGCCAGACCGGTGCAGGCCAGCGCCAGCACCGTCGCTGCCGCCCACGCGCGACCCGTGGGCAACACGGCGGGCCACCACCACAGCGCCGGCAGCAGCGTCACGACGCTGGCGCCCAGTTGGCTGCCGGCGGCCACTGCCATCGGCGGCACCGTCGACAGGCGCTGCTTGGTGTAGTTGACCGAAAAGCCATAACACAGCGTGGCCACGATGCAGGCCAGGATGCCCAGCGTCGGGCTGACGCCATGTTCACCCGGCTTGAAGCTGGCGCTGTCCCAGGCCAGCAACAGCACACCGGCAAAGCCGATCGCAAGTCCCAGCATGCGCGCCGACGTGGGTTTGTCCTTCAGCCAGAGCCAGGCGAACAGTGCGCCCCACAACGGTGCGGTGGCGTTGAAGATGCCCGACAGGCCGATGTCAAGCACCAGCGCCGCCAGCGTGAAAAAGGCGAAGGGCAGGGCGGAATTGGTCACGCCCAGCAACAGCAGCGGCCGCCAGTGCGTGCGCAGGGCCGGCAGCTCGCGCCGCCACCACAGCAGTGGCAGCAGCAGCGCACTGGCGCCGGCCACGCGCACGAAGACCAGCGGCAGCGGGCCGAACTCGGGCGCGCCGATGCGCATGAAGAGGAAGGATGCGCCCCACAGCGCGCCCAGCAGCACCAGCTCGGCGACATCCGATGACCGCATCAGGCAGGCACCTTCACCGTGAGGGTGTGTTCGTGCTGCAGCAAGGCCTGCTTGCGCGGCAGGCCGCCGGCGTAGCCGGTCAGCGACCCGTCCTTGCCCACCACCCGGTGGCAGGGCACGATGATGCCGATCGGGTTGCGGCCGATCGCGCCGCCGACCGCACGTACCGAGTCGGGCCGGCCGATGCGTTGGGCCACGGCACCGTAAGTCGACAGTGCTCCCGGCGCGATCTCGAGCAGGGCGCGCCACACGACCTGCTGGAACTCGGTGCCCTGCGGGTCCAGTGGCAGCCTGAAGCGGTGTTTCGCATCAGTCCAGTAGGCCGCGAACTCGGCCGCCGCCTGTGCCAGATGAGCGTGCTCGGCATCTTCCGCTGCGTCCAGGCCGAGCGGGAAATGCTCCTGGCCGTCGAACCAGGCGCCAGCCAGACCACGCGCGGTGGCTGCCAGCGTAAGCGGGCCGAGCGGCGATTCGATGCGCGCACGGGCGACGTAGACGGACTTCATGTCGGGTTCTCCAGTTGTTGCCACAGCTTCATCACGGCATAGGCGCGCCACGGACGCCAGGGCTCGGCCAGCGTGGTGATGTGGCGAGCGTCGCGCGAGCCGAGCGCATTCATCAGGCCGATGTCGCTGGCCGGCCAGGCGTCGGGCCAGGCCAGCGCGCGCATCGCGATCACCTGCGCTGTCCAGTCGCCGATGCCGGGCAGCGCGTTCAGCGCCGCCAGCGTGGCCCCGAGCGGCGCGCCGCGGTGCAGTTCGATGCGGCCGGCGGCCACTTCGGTGGCCAGCGCCTGCAGCGCCTTCACACGTTGGCGCACGATGCCCAGCGTGCCGATCGCTTGCGGGTCAGCGCTGGCCAGCGTGGCGGCATCGGGGAAGACGTGGGTCAGCGCAGGGTAGGGCGTGTCGATCGGCGTGCCCAGGTGCTGCACCAGGCGCTCGGTCAGCGTGCGCGCGGCCTTGACCGTGACCTGTTGGCCAAGGATCACGCGCACCGCGAGTTCGAAGCCGTCCATGCCGCCGGGCAGGCGCGTGCCTTCGCGCATCGGCCCGGGCACCAAGGCCAGCACCGGGTCGATGCGCACCGGGTCGGCATCCAGATCAAGCTCGTGGCGCACCGCCTGCAGCACCGCGCCCAGCACCGGCGCCAGGCTCGGCGCGGCGTGCACGTGCACCTCGTGGCGCTCGGGCACGAAACGACACGCCAGCCAGCCCGCCAGCCGCTGCCCGCGATGCAGCCAGCCCAGCGTGCGCCGGATCGACAGGCCCTCGACCTGTTCTACGCCGCGCACCTGGCGTCGGGCGAAGAAGGCCAGCACGGCGGCCACGTCGTATGGCGGACGGTAGGCCAGTCGTAGCGGCGCGTCGGCGCCGGGCGCGGCCCCGCGGCGATTGCGCAATTGCGACGGATTGAGCCGGTAATGCTCGACGAAGGCGGCATTGAAGCGGCGCAGGCTGTCGAAGCCGCTGGCCAGCGCCACCTGCGTGATCGGCTGCCGCGTGTCGGTCAGCAGTTGCTTGGCCAGCAACAGGCGCTGCGTCGTCAGGTAGGCGTGCGGCGACACGCCATGGGTGGCGTGGAAGATGCGCCGCAGATGGCGGTCGGTCACGCCAAGCCGGGTCGCCAGGCGGGGCAGACGGGTCGGCGTGCCACCGTGCACGGCGTGTTCGATCCAGCGCGCCGCGGTGTCGGCCAGTTGCTGCGACGAATCCATGTTCGACAGCCCTGGCGCGATTTCAGGCCGGCACTTCAGGCAGGGCCGGAAGGCCGCGGCTTCGGCCTGCGCGCGGGTGTCGAAGAAGCGACAGTTCTCGCGCCGCGGCGTGCGCACGCGGCACACCGGTCGGCAGTACACGCCGGTCGATGTGACGCCGATGAACAGCCGCCCGTCGAAGCGGGCGTCGCGCGCTTTGACGGCCAGGTAGGCGGCATCGGGATCGAGGACCATGCGCTGGATCATAGGCGCAGCTCCGACCGTTACTCGCCGTTTTCGGACCTGTCGCCAAGCGCGCCAACGGACACGGCAGCGGGGGTTCGTGCGAGCGCCGCGTCGAGGCAGGCGCCGGGCTCGCCGCTGACGACGGGAGCTCAGGGACGACGAACCGACCGTGTCTGCCCGAGCCCTGCCTAGAATGGACCGATCCCCCCAGCCCAAACACCAACCCATGCAAGTCAGCCCGAGCATCTTCAAGGCCTACGACATCCGCGGCGTGGTCGGACGGACGATCGACGAGGACTTTGCCGAACACCTGGGCCGCGCCTTCGGCTCCGAGGCGCGGCTCGAAGGCCAGAAGGCGGTGGCCGTCGGACGCGACGGGCGCGTGTCTGGCGCCGGGCTGGCGGCGGCGCTGATACGCGGGCTGAAGGCGACCGGGCTGGATGTGGTCGACCTCGGCGCCGTGACCACGCCGATGCTGTACTACGTGGCCGCCACGCGCGGCAAACACGGCTGCAACAGCGGGATCATGGTCACCGGCAGCCACAACCCGAAGGACTACAACGGCTTCAAGATGGTGATGGCCGGCCGCGCGATCTATGGTGCCGAGATCCAGCGCCTGCGCCAGCGCATCGAGCGCGAGACGTACGCCCGGGGCAAGGGCCGCAGCGCGCCGATGGACATCCTGGCCGAGTACAGCCACCGCATCGTCAGCGACTGCAAGCTCGAGCGCCCGATGAAGGTGGTGGTCGACTCAGGCAACGGCATCCCCGGCGCATCGGCGCCCGGCATCCTGCGTGCGCTGGGCTGCGACGTGGTCGAGCTGTACTCCGAGGTCGACGGCGACTTCCCGAACCACCATCCCGACCCGAGCAAGCCCGAGAACCTGCAAGCGCTGAAGAAGACGGTGAAGAAGACCAAGGCCGAGGTCGGGCTGGCCTTCGACGGCGACGGCGACCGTCTGGGCGTTGTCACGCGCGACGGCAGCATCATCTACCCCGACCGCCAGATCATTCTGTTCGCGCGCGACGTGCTGTCACGTAACCCCGGTAGCACCATCATCTTCGACGTCAAGTGCTCGCAGCGCCTGCCGGTGGCCATTCGCGAGGCCGGCGGCGTGCCGCTGCTGTGGAAGACCGGTCATTCGCTGATCAAGGCCAAGCTGCGCGAGACCGGCGCGCCCTTTGCCGGCGAGATGAGTGGCCACCTGTTCTTCGGTGAACGCTGGTACGGCTTCGACGACGCGACGTACACCGCGGCGCGGCTGCTCGAGATCCTGTCGCGCCACGCCGACCCGAGCGCGCTGCTGAACGCGCTGCCCACCAGCTTCAACACGCCCGAGCTGAACGTGCCCTGCGCCGAAGGCGAACACCACGAGGTGGTCGCCGATTTGCTCGCGCGCGTGGCCGACGGCCGGCTGACGTTCCCGGCTGGCGAAGTCGGCACCATCGACGGCCTGCGGGTCGACTTCAGCGACGGCTTCGGCCTGATCCGCGCCAGCAACACCACGCCGGTGCTGGTGCTGCGATTCGAAGGCCACACGCCCGAGGCGCTGCAGCGCATCCAGTCCGACCTGATGGCCGTGCTGCGGGCTGTCAAGCCCGATGCGCAGCTGACCGCGGCGGCGCATTGACATGGCCCGCTGCGGTCCAGCGGACCGGTCCCGCCGAGACGGATCAGGCCAACCGGAGGACCCGGATCGGCCCAGGCTGCCGTCTCGCCTTCGATGAAGGCCGCGCTCTCCCGCGCCGGCTACAGCTGGCTGCTGCGCTTGCTGGCGCCAGCCTACTTTGCCAAGCTGTGGTGGCGCGGTGCTCGCGAGCCGCTGTACCGCACCGCCTGGGACGAGCGGCTGGGCCTTTACCGCGGGCCCTCGGCCCCGGGCCGGGTGTGGATCCATGCCGTGTCGCTGGGCGAGACTCGAGCTGCCAAGACCCTGGTCGACGCGCTGCGCCGCCAGGTCAGCGGCGTGCAGGTGCTGCTGACTCATGGCACGGCGACCGGCCGCGAAGCCGGCCGTGCGCTGCTGCAGCCTGGTGACGCGCAGGCCTGGCTGCCGTACGACACACCGGGCGCCGTGCGCCGCTTCCTGCGCCGCCATCGGCCCGCGGTGGGCGTACTGATGGAAACCGAGATCTGGCCCAACCTGCTGCTGGCCACGCACGAGGCCGGTGTGCCGGTGGTGCTGGCCAATGCCCGTCTGTCGGAGAAGAGCCTGCTCAAGGGCCGGCGCCTGAAGTTGCTGCTCGGGCCGGCGCTAAGCGGCCTGACACGCACGCTGGCACAGACCGAGGCCGATGCCGGCCGTCTGCGCGCCTCGGGCGTGCAGCGCGTGCGCGTGATCGGCAACCTCAAGTTCGACATGACGCCTGACCCGGCGCTGCTGGCGCGCGGCCGTGCCTGGCGCCACAGCCTGCAGCGCCCGGTGGTGCTGATGGCCAGCTCGCGCGAAGGTGAAGAAGCGCCGCTGCTGCAGGCCTGGGCGAAGGTGTTGCAGGCGCAACCGCAGTCGCAGGCGCAGCCGTTGCTGCTGATCGTGCCGCGCCACCCACAGCGTTTCGACGAGGTGGCAGCGCTGGCCGCGGCAGCCCTGCCGCGTGTGCTGCGGCGCAGTGCGTTTGCCGATGCGCCGCCCGCCGACGCGGCCAGCGCCGACGCCTGGATCGGCGACACCTTGGGCGAGATGCCGCTGTACTACGCGCTGGCCGACGTGGCGCTGCTCGGTGGCAGCTTTGCGCCGCTGGGCGGGCAGAACCTGATCGAGGCCGCGGCCTGCGGCTGCCCGGTGCTGATGGGGCCGCACACCTTCAACTTCGCGGCCGCGGCCGAGCACGCCATCGCGGCCGGCGCCGGCCTGCGCCTGGCCGACCTGTCGACGGCAGTGCCGCGCGCGATCGAGCTGGCCGGCGCTGATGAGTCGCGGCAGCGCGCGACCATGGCCGAGCAGGCACTCGCCTTCGCCCACGCGCACCGCGGCGCAGCCGAGCGCATGGCACTCGAAGTGGCGGCGCTGCTGGCCGAACGCAGCGCTTGAACGGCAGGCCCGAGCGACTTCCGCGCTACTTCCGCGCGACTCCTTCACCCCCTCGACCCGCCGGTTTTTGGCCCGCCCGTCGTCCGACCGGTTGTCGGCGACCGGGGTGTCCTGGCCGCGGCCGACGGCGCTCATGCGATCGTCCTTGATGCCTTCGGCGACCCCGGCGGCCGTCCCTTTCGATCGCCTGCCACAGCAGATTGGCGGTGACTTCCTGCTCGATCGCCTTTTCTTCGAGCACCCTCACGTCCTGCGTGCAGCCGAGGGAAGGTGCCGATGCACCGTTCGCAGCAGGCTCTGACAGTACGAGTCGAAGCGACCCAGGACCACCATGACGCGCGCCTACCGCCCAACGCTCGACTTCAACCGCTTGCTGCGCGAGCAGTTGCCGGCCGAAGACGGCCAGGACCGCGCCGACGCCGAGCGCGGCTTCATCGGCAGCACCGACCATGCCGAGGTCACCACGGCCGACGGCCGAGTGATCTGGAGCCAGCGGCCGTATGCCTTTGTCGACCAAGAAACAGCGGCCGAAACCGTCAACCCCAGCCTGTGGCGCCTGGCGCGGCTGAACCGCATCCACGGTCTGTTCCAGGTCACGCCGCGCATCTTTCAGGTGCGTGGTTTCGACATCGCCAACATCACCTTCATCGAAGGCGACAACGGCCTGATCGCGCTCGATGCCTTGACCTGCCCCGACACCGCCGCCGCTGCGCTGGCACTGTATCGCCAGCACCGCGACCCCGCGGCGCGGCGTGGGCTGCACACCGTGATGTACAGCCACAGCCATGGCGACCACTTCGGCGGCGTGGCCGGGCTGGTCACGCAGGCGCAGGTCGATGCCGGGCAGGTGCAGGTGGTCGCGCCGGTCGGCTTTCTGCAGGCCGCGGTGTCAGAGAACGTGATTGCCGGCGTGGCGATGGCGCGGCGTGCGCAGTTCCAGTTCGGCCAGACCCTGCCCAAGGGGCCGGCGGGCCAGGTCGATGCCGGTCTGGGCAAGACGCTGCCGATGGGCCGGCCGAGCCTGATCGCGCCGACGCTGGAAATCCGCGAGACCTTCGAGACGCATGTCATCGACGGTATCGAGATCGAGTTCCAGCTCGCACCCGAGACCGAGGCGCCGGCCGAGATGCATTTCTTCTTCCCCGGCGAACGCGCGTTGAACCTGGCCGAGAACAGCAGCCACACGCTGCACAACCTGTGCCCGCTGCGGGGCTCGCAGGTGCGTGACGCGCTGGCCTGGAGCAAGCATCTGCACGCGGCGCTGCATCGCTTTGGCGGCCACATCGACGTGCTGTTCGCGCAGCACCACTGGCCGACCTGGGGCGGCGAGCGGGCGCGCATCTTCCTGGCCGAGCAACGCGACCTGTACCGCGTGCTGCACGACCAGACCGTGCGCCTGATGAGCCATGGCCTGAAAGCCGCCGAGATCGCCGAAGGCCTGGTGCTGCCGCCGGGCGTGTCGCAGCGCTGGCATAACCGTGGCTACTACGGCACCGTGTCGCACAACGTCAAGGCCATCGTCCAGCGCTACCTCGGCTGGTATGACGCGCACCCGGCCAGCCTGCACGCGCTGCCGCCGGTGCCGGCGGCGAAGAAGACGATCGACTACATGGGCGGCATCGATGCGGTGATGCAGCGCGCGCAGGCCGACTTCGGGCGCGGCGAGTATCGCTGGGTGGCGCAGGTGATGCAGCACGCCGTCTACGCCCACCCCGACCACGCGGCGGCGCGCGAACTGGCCGCACAGGCGATGGAGCAGATGGGCTTCCAGGCCGAATCGGCGACCTGGCGCAACGCCTACCTGCTGGGCGCGCATGAATACCGCGAAGGTCCGCCCAAGCCGCTGCCGCCGGGTGCCGGCTTCGCGCTGGTTGGTGCGCTGGGCAGCGACATGCTGTTCGACGCCCTGGCCGTGCGCATCAACGCGCCCAAGGCCGGTGCGCTGGCCTTCACGATGGCCTGGCACTTCACCGATCGGCAGGAGCATTGGCTGCTCGAACTGTGCAACGGTGCCTTGCACGCCTTGCCGCTCGAGGCCGCGCCGGCGGCCGATGTGTCGCTGACGCTGGCGCGCAGCACGCTCGACGCCTTGCTGCTGCAGCAACTGCAACCGTCGCAGGCGATCGCTGCCGGACAGTTGAAGCTGGCCGGCGATGGGTTGCGGCTGGCGCAATTCTTCGGCCTGCTGGACCGCTTCACGGTCAGCTTCCCGGTCGTCGATGCGGCGCCGTGGCCGGATGCCTGAACCGGCCTGCCAGGTTGCTGAAACCGAGCAGTGACGATACGGCTTGCGGCATTGACGGTATGCGCATTAAAGTGCGTACGCCTGCCGCCAATCTGGCGTCAGCCTGCACCTGACGAGCATTTTTATGCACGAGTCCAGCATCGCCGCTGAGCCCGCAGGGGTGGCCGCGGCCAGCCTGCCGAGTGAGTCGCCGGTCGTCGGCAAGAACCCCTTCCTGGTGGCGCTGGGCGATCGGGTGCGCGCGCTGCGCGCCCGCCGCGGCATGACGCGCAAGGCGGCGGCGCGAGCGGCCGACGTGTCCGAGCGCCACCTGGCCAACCTCGAATACGGCCTCGGCAATGCATCGATCCTGGTCTTGCTGCAGGTAGCTGTTGCGCTGCAATGTTCACTCGCCGAACTGATCGGCGACGTGACCACCTCGTCGGCCGAATGGCTGCTGATCCGTGAGTTGCTGGAGCATCGCGACGATGCCACGCTGCGCCGCGTGCGCGTGGCGGTAGGGCAGATGCTGGGCACCGGTGGCGCCAACGGCGCAGGCTCGGCGGCGCGCAGCTCGCGCCTGGCCCTGGTCGGTTTGCGCGGCGCCGGCAAGTCGACGCTGGGCCAGATGCTGGCCGACGACCTGGGCTACCCATTCGTCGAGCTGAGCCGCGAAATCGAGAAGTTTGCCGGCTGCAGCATCAACGAGATCCAGGCCCTGTATGGCCAGAACGCCTACCGGCGCTACGAGCGCCGGGCGCTGGAAGAGGCGATCCAGATCTACCCCGAGGCCGTGATCGCCACGCCGGGCGGCCTGGTGTCCGATGCCGCCACCTTCAACCTGTTGCTGGCGCACTGCACGACCGTGTGGTTGCAGGCCTTGCCCGAAGACCACATGAAGCGCGTGGCCGCGCAGGGCGATCTGCGCCCGATGGCTGCCAGCAAGGAAGCGATGGACGACCTGCGGCGCATCCTGTCGGGGCGGGCGGCCTTCTATTCCAAGTCCGAGTTCAAGCTCGACACCAGCGCGCAGCCGCTGCAGCCCAGCTTCCTGGCGTTGAGGCGGTTGGTCCGCGAGGCCTTGGGGCTGCCCGTCTGAAGCTGCGGCTGGCGCTTCAGGCCCGTGCAGGCAAGCGTTGCCCGTGCCTGCGGCCGGCGGGAGCTATTCGCGCACCACGGTCACGCTGCAGCCAGCCTGCGCCACCACCTGCGAGCTGACGCTGCCCAGGTAGCGCCGCAGCGTCGATGCCCCGCGCGCGCCCATCACGATGTGATCAACCCGGGTGCGCTCGGCAAAGTCGATGATGGCCGCGGCGGCGTCGGGAGACTCGAGCACGTGGAAGGTCAACCGGGCCTCGTCGAGCTCCAACGTCTTGACCATCGGCCGCGCCCAGTGTTTGAGGGCCACCAGCTGCTTGACGTGCCGGCTCTGGCCTGCCTCGTCGACCCGTTCGTCCATCGCGATGCGGCTGGTTTGCAGCACGCTGACGCAGGCCAGGCGGGCGCCTGGTTCGGTCAGCACGATGCGACGTACGGCCTCGCGCAACTGCACGAGCAATCCGGCGCCGGCGTGGTCGACGTCGACCGCGGCCAGCACGATCGGGCATTTCATCACCTGGCTGACGGCGCCCAACTTCGTTTGTGGGTCGTTGTCATGGCCGATCGCATGCAGGCGGCGCTTCAGCCGCTGCCAGCGGCTGTCCGAGGCCGACTTGTCGGCACGGCCAGTCAAGGCCACCTGGGTCGGGTGTTGCAGCGCCAGCGCGAGTTGCGCACCGCTCTGAAAACGCGCGTCAGGTCGGACCTCGAGGCAATGCAGGATCACCTCTTGCAGCCAGGGCGGGCAGTCGGCTCGCAGCTTGCGCGGCGGCACGGCGTCCTCGTACAGCCGCTTGCGCAGGCCGCGCACCGTCTCGGGTTGGCCGAACGGCCGCTGGCCGGTGGTGAAGTGGTAGAGCATCACGCCGAGCGCGAACAGGTCGCTGCGCGGGTCCTTGCGCACGAGCTGCACCTGCTCGGGCGACATGTAGGGCGAGGTGCCCATCGGGAGCTCGAACTGTTCCTCCAGCAGATCGGGCAGCATGTCGTGATGCGACAGGCCGAAGTCCACCAGTACCGCCGTGCCGTCGGCGCGAAACATGATGTTGCTCGGCTTTACGTCCAGGTGCACCAAGCCCTGGCGATGCAGGTCGTGCAAGGCAGTGGCCACGCGCGAGCCGACCTCGATCACCTCGTCGATCGGCAGCGGTGCGGCGTCCAGCCGCACTCGCAGCGACGGGCCTTCGATGCGCTCCATCACGATGTAGGGCACGCGCGTGAAGTCGCCTCGGGCCACGTAGCGCGGGACGTGCGGGCCGAACAGCGACGGCAGGATCATCTGCTCGACCTCGAAGCCGACGATGGTGGCCGGATCTTCGCCGCCCTTGATGCGCGGCACCTTCATCACCATCGGCAACTCGGCATCACCCGCGTCTTGGCCCGAGCGGCAGACGCGCCAGATCGTGGCCATGCCGCCCTGGTGCAGCTTTTGCTCGACCCGGAAACCGTCGATCACCTGGCCTTCGGCCAGGCCCGGTACCGGCTGCGGTTCACCGGCCATGAGTCAGTCGGTCGCCCAGGGCCGGGGGCAGCCCGGCGGCCCTGATCTTGGCCGCCGCGGTGTCGTGGTCGTAGGGCACGCGCCAAAAGGTGATGGCGCCGGCATCATGGTCGTGCAGCGCATAGCAGGCCGCGGGGTCGCCGTCACGCGGCTGGCCGACCGCACCCGGGATCACCAGCCATTGCCGCTGCCACAGCAACGGGATGGGTACGCCCGCGATGGGTACGAAGTCACCGGCTTTGCCGCTGGCGGACAGGTGGTACAGGCACGGCTCGTGCACGTGCCCACAGAAGGTGATGCGCGAGCGCGTGGCATGCAGGCTGCGCATGGCATCGAAGCGGCTGAGGATGTAGCCCCAGTTCGGCGGTGCCCAGGCATTGGCGTGCACGTACAGGCGCTCGGGGGTCTCGTCCATCAAAGGCAGGCTGGCCAGAAAGTCGAACTGCGCCGGCTGCAGCTGCGCGCGGGTCCATTCGATCACCTGCCGCGGCTCGGGCCGCATCTCGGGCGACGGGCCCTGCACGGTGGCCAGGTCGTGGTTGCCCTGCACCGCCACCGCACCCCGGGCCACCAACTCTTGCACGCAGTCGACGACCCAGGCCGGGTCTGCGCCATAGCCGACAAAGTCACCCAGCAGCGCATACGAATCGGGTTGCTGCAAGGCCGCGTGCTCGAGCACGGCCTCGACGGCCTCGCGGTTGGCATGCAGGTCGGTGAGGATCGCGGTCTTCATCCAGGGCGGCGCACAGGGGTCGACTAGTCTGACAGGGTCGCCAAGCGCATGGCCGCGGTTGGCGTGGCCAAACGCTGGCGAACGTCAGTCGACCACAACGCCATGGCGCCTTCAGCGCGGCACCAGTCGGGCGCCGCTGAGCTGCTCTTGCGCCTCGACCAGCGAGGGCACGAACTTCTTGCCGTGGCCGAGTGCACTGGCCAGCGTCAGCGACTGGTGCACCGCCTCGCCCACCAGCGACGGAATGGCCAGGCTCTCGGCCAGGTGGG
>JANOJJ010000358.1:0-2869 GCA_031408155.1 Rubrivivax sp. | reverse complement strand
AACGCAGACGACACGTTCTGGCTCCGTCGTGATACGCCGCTTTCTGTCTGGCAAGCTGCCGAGCAAGCAAGGGCAGCTTCGGTGACCTGGTCGTCGTCGGTGGCGCCGCCGGCATGCAGGGCGCGACCTGGCTGGCCGCGCGCGCGCCGCTGACCGCCGGCGCCCGACGCGACTACCACAGCCCGCTCGACCCGCCGCCGATGCCGCCGATACAGCCTGAACTGATGCAGCGCGGCCAGGTATGGCTGACCAAGGACGCAACCTTGCAGCGCGCGACGGTGGTCTGCGGCTGCGGTGGCGGCGCCGAGGTCCAGGCCGTGTTGCCGCCCTTGATCGATCGGGCCGGCCGCCTGGTACTCGATGCCGATGCCTTGAACGCTGTGGCGCGCGACGCCGGCCTGCAGTCCCGGCTCGAAGCCCGTGGCGCGCGCGGGCTTTCAACCGTGCTGACGCCGCACCCACTCGAGGCCGCCAGGCTGGCGGGCAGCAGTGCCGCCGCCGTTCAAGCCGACCGGCTGGGCGTGGCCGATCGACTGGCTCACCGCTTCGGGGCCGTGGTGCTGCTCAAGGGGTCCGGCACGGTGATCACGGCCCCGCGGCGCCCGCCCTGGATCAATGCCAGCGGCAATGCCACCCTGGCCGCACCGGGCAGCGGCGATGTGCTGGCGGGCTGGATCGGTGGGCTCTGGGGGCAACTGCCCGACACGGCAGAAGGAGCCTGGTTTGCCGCCCGAGCAGCCGCCTGGCTGCACGGGCATGCCGCCGACCTGCAGGCTGCAGCGCGCCCGGCCGGCGACCGCCTGCCCCTGCGCGCCAGTGATCTGATCGACGCGATGGCCGCGGCAATGCGCTGAAGCAGGCCATCGGTGGAGTGCACGGTCGAGCCCGTGCGGCCTGACGAATCAGCGCCGGCTGCGTTGCTTGGGCTCCGACTTGGTGGTCCTGGTCCCGGCCTTCGCTGCGCGTTTGCCGGGCTTGCCGCCGCCTGCCTGCCCCAGCCGCTGGCGGGTCGCCACCTTGGCCCGGCGGTCAGTCCTGCGGACGGCCGCCAGTTCCTCGGCGGCCGACACCAGTCGCGCGCGCTCGGGGCGACCGAGCGGCAGCGGCCGGTCGCCCTCGCCTTCACGAACCAGGCGGAAGTCGATCCGACGCGCATCCAGGTCCACGCGGCTGACCTGCACCTGCACTCGCGCGCCCACGCTGTAGCGCACGCCGGTGCGCTCGCCGCGCAGTTCCTGCCGCGCCTCGTCGAAGCGGAAGTACTCGCCACCAAGTTCGGTGATGTGCACCAGGCCCTCGACAAACAGCTCGTCCAGCGTAACGAAGAGTCCGAAGCCGGTGACCGCGCTGACCGTTCCGTTGAACTGCTCGCCCAGTCGTTCGCGCATGTAGCGGCATTTCAGCCAGGCTTCCACGTCGCGCGTAGCTTCATCGGCGCGGCGTTCGTTGGCGCTGCAATGCGCTCCGGCGGCCTCCCACAAGGCCATCTCCTGCGACATCGGCTTGACCTGCCGCGGCGCAACGGTCTTGCCGCCGCGGCGAAGTTCGGGCGTGCGCGTCTTCGGACTGGGTACGAGGTGGTACTTGCGGCGTCCCAACAAGGCCTTGATCACGCGGTGCACCAGCAGATCGGGGTAGCGCCGGATCGGGCTGGTGAAGTGCGCATAAGCCTCGTAGGCCAGGCCGAAGTGGCCGGCATTGTTGGCGGTGTAGATCGCCTGCTGCATCGATCGCAGCAGCATCATCTGGATCTGCGCTGCATCGGGCCGGTCGTGCGTAGCCTTGGTGATGGCCTGCATTTCCAGCGGCGTGGGCTCGTCGCTCAGGTGCAGACCCAGCCCCAACGCGCGCAGATAGGCTTGCAGCGTCACCCGCTTTTCCGGCGTCGGGCCCTCGTGCACGCGGTACAGCGAGGCGTGCGCCTGCGTGCTGATGAAGTCGGCGGCGCAGACGTTGGCCGCCAGCATCGCCTCCTCGATCAGCCGGTGCGCCTCGTTGCGCGTGCGCGGCACGATCTTCTCGATCCGACCCTGGTCGTCGCAGACGATCTGGGTCTCGACCGTGTCGAAGTCCATCGCGCCGCGCCTGGAACGCTGCTTGAGCAGCGCGCGATAGGCCTCGTGCAGATGCAGCAGGTGAGGCAGCAGGTCGGCACGCCGTTCGGCCTCAGGGCCCCGGGTATTGGCCAGCACCGTGGCCACTTCGGTGTAGGTCAATCGCGCCTGCGAGCAGATCACGGCCGGGTAGAACTGGTAGGCATCGAGGCTGCCGTCCTCGGCCACCAGCATGTCACAGACCATCGACAGTCGATCTTGGCTAGGGTTCAGCGAGCACAGGCCGTTGGACAGCTTCTCCGGCAACATCGGGATCACTCGGCGCGGGAAGTAGACCGAGGTGGCGCGTTCGTAGGCGTCTTCGTCGATCGGCTCACCGGGCTTGACGTAGTGACTCACGTCGGCAATGGCCACCAGCAGCCGCCAGCCGACAAACGCCGACTTGCCGCGCCCGCGCTTGAACGGCTCGCAGTACACCGCGTCGTCGAAGTCCCGCGCGTCTTCGCCGTCGATCGTGACCAGCGGCAGGTCGCGCAGGTCGATCCGATGTTTGACGTCGACCGCGCGCAGCCGCTCGGGCAACGCCGCGGCCTGCGCCAGCGTCTCGGGCGTGAAGCGGTGCGGCACCTCGTACTTGCGCACCGCGATCTCGATCTCCATGCCGGGGTCGTCGATTTCGCCCAGCACTTCGGCCACGCGGCCCACGGGCTGCGAATGCAGCGAGGGCGGCTCGGTCAGCTCGACCGACACCACTTGCCCGACGGCCGCATTGGCGGTGGCGTTCTTCGGGATCAGGATGTCCTGGCCGTAGCGGC
>JANOJJ010000329.1:0-6908 GCA_031408155.1 Rubrivivax sp. | reverse complement strand
CGCGGCGTGGACATCGGCGCCATCGAGTTCATCCACGGCCGCCTGCGCGCGCTGCGCGATGCCGGTGGCGCGGTGCTGCTGGTATCGAGCGAGCTCGACGAGATCCTGGCCCTGTCCGACCGCGTGCTCGTCATGCACGCCGGGCGCATCGCGGGCGAGCTGCCGATCGGGCAATGCAGCGAAGCGGCGCTGGGGCGGCTGATGGCAGGCGCCACCGCACACTGACATGACGCAAGCGGTCGAACTCCCGCGCTGGATGGATCTGGTCCTGCTGCCGATGATCAACCTGGGCCTGGCGCTGATCGTCAGTGCCCTCGTGCTCGTCATCGTCGGCCACGACCCGGCGCAGGTGCTGGGCCTGCTCGTCAAGGGCGCTTTCGGCAGCCGGGCGGGCTTGAGCTACACGCTGTACTACGCAACCACCTTCGTCTTCACCGGGCTGGCGGTGGCGGTGGCCTTCCATGGCGGCCTGTTCAATATCGGCGGCGAAGGCCAGGCCATGATCGGCGGGCTGGGCGCCGCGCTGGCGGCGCTGGCTCTTGCGGCCCATCTTCCTGCCTGGCTGATGCTGCCGGCGATGATGCTGGCGGCGATGTTGTTCGGCCTGGCCTGGGCCGCGGTGCCGGCGGCGCTGCAGGCCTGGCGCGGCAGCCACATCGTGATCACGACGATCATGTTCAACTTCCTGGCCGCCGCGTTGCTGGGCTACCTGCTGGTGGGCGTGCTGAAGGAACCCGGCAACATGGCGCCCGAAACACGCGCCTTCGGCGCCAGCGCGCGCATGCCGGGCGTGCACGAACTGCTCGGCGCAGCGGGCCTGGACTGGCCGAAGACGCCGCTCAACCTGAGCCTGCTGCTGGCCGTGCTGGCTGCCGTGGGCGTGTACCTGGCGCTGTTCAAATCGGAGCCCGGCTACGCGCTGCGCGCGGTCGGTTTTGCCCCTGAAGCAGCGCGTTATGCCGGCATCGCCCCGCGCGTGCAGATCCTGCGCTCGATGATGCTGTCGGGCGCGCTGGCCGGGCTGGTGGCCATCAACGAGCTGGCCGGCGTGCACGGGCGGCTGCTGGCCGACTTCGTCGCCGGCGCCGGTTTTGCCGGCATCGCGGTGGCGCTGATCGGGCGCAACCACCCGACCGGCATCGTGCTGGCGTCGACCCTGTTCGGTGCGCTGTACCAGGGCGGGGCCGAACTGTCGTTCGAGATCCAGGGCTTCAGCCGTGAGATGGTGTTCACGCTGCAGGGCCTGATCGTGCTCTTTGCCGGCGCGATGGCGCAGCTGGCGGCACCGGCGCTGGCCCGGGTCGTCCGCGCGCTCGCGCCCGCCCTGGCCCATGGATGAGGTCACGTTCGGCACCCTGATCGCGTCGACGCTGCGCGTGTCGACGCCGCTGATCCTGTGCGCGCTGGCCGGCACCTTGTGCGAACGCTCGGGCGTGATCGACCTCGGGCTCGAAGGCAAGATGCTGATGGCCGCCTTTGCCGCCGCCAGCATCGGGGTCATCAGTGGGTCGCTGGTGCTGGCGCTGCTGGTGGCGATCGCAGTCGGCGTGGCGCTGTCGATGCTGCACGGCTACGCCTGCGTGAGCCAGCGCGGGGACCAGGTCGTGCTCGGCATGGCGATCACGATGACCGCCGCCGGCTTGACCGTGGTGCTGGGCATTGCCTGGTTCAAGCAGGGCGGGCAGACGCCGCCGCTGCCCGACGCGGTGCGCCTGGGCCCGTTGTTTCCCGGGCTGCTGGAAGCGGCCGCGAGCATCCCGCTGGTCGGCCCGGTGCTCGGCATCGGCCTGCTCGGGCACGACGCCTTCGTCTACGGCGCAGTGCTGATGGTGGCGGCTGTGTGGTGGCTGCTCTACCGCACACGCTTCGGCCTGCGCCTGCGCGCCGCCGGCGAGAACCCGGCGATGGTGGACGCCGCCGGCGTGTCCGTGCTGAAGGTGCGCTATGCGGCGCTGGCGCTCAACGGAGCCTTGAGCGCGCTGGCCGGAGCGTACCTGGTGCTTGCGCTGACACCCAGCTTCATCCCCAACATGACCGCCGGCCGCGGCTACATGGCGCTGGCGGCGATGATCTTCGGCAAGTGGCACCCGCTGGGTGTACTGGCGGCCTGCCTGCTGTTCGGTTTTCTCGAAGCGTTGGCGATCCGACTGCAAGGGGTGTCGCTGCCCGCTATCGGGGCCGTGCCGGTGCAGGTCATCCAGGCCCTGCCCTATCTGATGACGGTGGTGCTGCTGGCCGGTTTCATCGGCCACGCCCATGCACCCAAGGCGCTGGGCACGCCCTACATCAAGGAACGCTGAAACGATGGACGACACGCTCGTACAACGCCTGTTCGAAGCCGCCCGCGCCGCGCGCGAGCGGGCTTACGCGCCGTACTCGAAGTTCTGCGTCGGCGCTGCGCTGCTCGACGAGCAGGGCCGCATCCATGCCGGCTGCAACGTCGAGAACGCGGCCTATCCGCAAGGCCTGTGCGCCGAGGCCGGCGCGCTGGCTGCGCTGGTGCTGGCCGGCGGCAGCGCACTGCGCGCGGTGCTGGTGCTGGGTGAGGGCGAGCAACCGTGCACGCCTTGCGGCGGCTGCCGGCAGAAGCTGCGCGAGTTCGGCAGCGACAGCCTGCCGGTGCTGGTGGCCGACCCGACCGGACTGCGCGCGCGCTTCACGCTGGGCAACCTGCTGCCCGCCAGCTTCGGCCCCGACCATCTGAAGGACCGTGCCCCATGACGCTCGACGCTGCCATCGCCGCCAGCCGCACCCTGTTGGTCAACCGACTGGCGAACCGGCCGGCCGACCGCCAGGGCGTGCGCGAACCCGCGATCGCGATCCTGCTCGGCTCGGGCTGGGGCGCGCTGGCCGACCAGGTGGCAGACCCGGTCGACGTGCCGTACCACGACCTGCCGGCCTTTCCGCGGCTGGGCGTGGGCGGCCATGCCGGGGTGCTGCGCGCCGGCACCCTCGGCGGCCGGGCCGTGCTGGTGCTGGCCGGCCGCAAGCATGGCTACGAAACCGGCGACGCCGACGGCATGAAGGGTGCCATCCGCACGCTGGCGGCCTTCGGCGTCAAGCTGCTGATACAGACCAACGCTGCCGGCAGCTGCGACCTGTCCATGCGGCCCGGTGACCTGATGCTGATCAGCGACCACCTCAACCTGTCGCAACGCTCGCCGCTGTTCGGCGAGCCCGCTGACGACCGCTTCGTCGACCTGTCCAACGCCTACGACCGCGACCTGCGCGCTCAGGTGCTGGCCGCGGCGCTGGCCGCTGGCATCACGCTGCACGAGGGCGTGTATGCCTGGTTCCTGGGCCCGCAGTTCGAGACCCCGGCCGAAATCCGCATGGCGCGGATGCTGGGCGCGCAGGCCGTTGGCATGAGCACCGTGCCCGAGACCATCCTCGCGCGCCATGCCGGCATCCCGGTGATCGCACTGTCGCTGTTGACCAACATGGCCGCCGGCATCGACTCGCAACCGCTGTCGCATGCCCACACACTGGCCGCTGCCCAGGCCGGACAAGCCCAGGCCCTGCGCCTGATGCAGGCCGTGCTGGCGGCCGTGCAGCCTTGATTTCCAGGAGTCCCATCATGCGTCCTTCACTCCTCGTCGCCGTGCTGGCGGCTGCCCTGCTGGCCGGCTGCGCCACCCGCCCGAGCGAGCCGGTCAGCGTCAGGATCCTGGCCATCAACGACTTTCACGGCAACCTCAAGCCCTCGTCCGGCGGCATCCGCATCAAGGACCCGGCTGACCCGACCAAGTCCATCGTTGTGCCGGCCGGTGGAGCCGAGCACCTGGCGACCGCGGTGCAACAGCTGCGCAGCGGCAACCCCAACCACATCTTCGTTGCCGCCGGCGACCTGATCGGCGCCACGCCGCTGCTGTCGGCGCTGTTTCGCGACGAGCCGGCCATCGAGTCGATGTCGCTGATGGGCCTGGAGGCCAGCGCGGTCGGCAACCACGAGTTCGACAAGGGCGCTGCCGAGCTGTTGCGCCTGCAGAACGGCGGCTGCTCGGCCGACGGCTGCAAGGGTCCGCGGCCCTTCAAGGGCGCGCAATTCCAATACCTGGCTGCCAGCACGGTGGTCGATCGCAGCGGCCAGACGCTGCTGCCGGCCTATCACGTCAAGACCTTCCAGGGCATCCCGGTGGCCTTCATCGGGCTCACGCTGAAGGACACGCCGACCATCGTCGTGCCGACCGGCGTGGCCGGACTGACCTTCCGCGACGAAGCCCAGACCGTCAACGCGCTGGTGCCCGAACTGCGCGCCAGGGGCATCGAAGCGATCGTCGTGCTGATCCACGAAGGCGGTGTGCCGAGCGGCGACTACAACGAATGCCCGGGCATCAGCGGCCCGATCGTCGAGATCGTGAAGAAACTCGACCCGGCGGTGGACCTGGTGATCAGCGGCCACACGCACCGCGCCTACAACTGCCGCATCGATGGTCGGCTCGTCACCAGCGGCGACAAGTACGGCACCATCGTGACGCGAATCGACCTCGTGCTCGACCCGCACACCGGCGACGTGACGGACGCCAGGGCCGACAACATCCTGGTGCGCACGGCCAGCTTCGCCAAGGACCCGCGCCAGACCGAGCTCATCGCTGCCTACGAGGCTCTGGCGCGCCCGCTGGCGCAGCGTGTGGTCGGCCGCATCGGCGGCGCCTTGGCGCAGACGACCAACGCCGCGGGCGAGTCGCCGCTCGGCCAGGTGATCGCCGACGCGCAGCTCGATGCAACGCGCGACGCCGGCGCACAGATCGCGCTGATGAATCCGGGCGGCATCCGGGCCCCGCTGCCGCTGCCCGCCGATGGCCAGCTGCGCTACGAGGACCTGTTCTCGGCGCAACCCTTCAACAACAACCTGGTCACGCTGACGCTCAGCGGCGCGCAGCTGGTGCAGCTGCTCGAACAGCAATGGGCCGGCCAGCCGAGCGCCGCCGGGCGCGTGCTGCAGGTGTCCAGGGGCTTTGGCTACAGCTGGGACGCGAGCAGGCCAGCCGGCCAGCGCGTGCTGCCCGGCAGCCTGAAGCTGAACGGTCAGGCGGTGGCGCCGCAAGCGCAGGTTCGCATCACCGTCAACGGCTTCTTGGCCAGCGGCGGCGACAACTTCACCCTGCTCAAGCAAGGCCGCGACAGCCGCACCGGCATGATGGACATCGACGCGCTGGAAGCGTTCGTCAAAGCCAATCCGACCCTCACGCCGGGTGAGCTGGACCGCATCACGCGCTTGAATTGATGCCGACCGCCGCGGCCATGCTGCCCGCCGAGATCATCCGCTGCAAGCGCGACGGGCGCTCGCTCGACGGCGAACAGATCCATGCCTTTGCGCTCGGCCTGGCTGACGCCGGCTGGAGCGACGCCCAGGCCGGCGCAATGGCGATGGCGATCCTGCTGCGCGGCATGACGGTGGCCGAGACGGTGGCGCTGACCGAAGCGATGCGCGATTCGGGCCGCGTGCTGGCCTGGCCCGAAACCACCGGCCCGGTGCTCGACAAGCACAGCACGGGTGGCGTGGGTGACAAGCTCAGCCTCATGCTGGCGCCGATGCTGGCGGCGTGTGGCGCCTGGGTGCCGATGATCAGCGGGCGCGGTCTGGGCCATACCGGCGGCACGCTCGACAAGCTCGAGGCACTGCCCGGCTACCGCGTCGACCCCGGCGACGAGCGGCTGCGCCACACGCTGCGTGAGGCCGGCTGTGCGATCGTCGGCGCATCGGCCAGCCTGGCGCCGGCCGACCAGCGGCTGTACGCCATCCGCGACGTCACAGCGACCGTCGAATCGGTGCCCTTGATCACCGCCAGCATCCTGGCCAAGAAGCTAGCCGCCGGGCTGCAGGGGCTGGTGCTCGACGTCAAGCTGGGCAGCGGCGCCTTTGCAGCCTCGGCGCAGCAGGCGCTCGAACTGGCGCACAGCCTGGTACGCACCGCCCGCGGGGCCGGGCTGCCCACCACCGCGCTCGTGACCGACATGAACCAGGTGTTGGGCACGACGGCGGGCAATGCGCTGGAACTGCGCGATGCGCTCGACTTCCTCATCGGCACTGCTGCGCGCGAGCCGCGCACGCTCGAGCTGGCGCTGGCGCTGGGCGCCGAGGTGCTGCTCACCGGCGGTCTGTTCGTCGATCGCGACCACGCCCGCAGCGCGCTCCAGCGCTCGCTGGACAGTGGCGCAGCGGCAGAACGCTTTGCGCGCATGGTGGCTCTGCTGGGCGGCCCGGCCGACGTGCTGCACGACGCGCGCCTGCCGCTGGCGCCGGTGGTGCGCGCGGTGCCAGCCTTGCGCAGCGGCGTGCTGCAGGCCTGCGACGTTCGGCGCTGGGGCTGGTGGTGGTGGCGCTGGGCGGTGGCCGCACGCGGCCGGGCGACACGATCGACCCCGGCGTGGGGCTGGCCCGCATTGCTGCGCTCGGCACCGCGTTGCAGGCCGGCTGGCCGCTGTGCGAGGTGCACGCCGCCAGCGAAGGCGCCGCAGCGGCCGCGGTGAGCGCGCTGCAGGCGGCCTTCACGGTCGGTGAAGCGCCCGCCGTGCCGACGCCACTGGTCCTCGAACGGATCGTCGACTGAGGGTGCGGTTGGCTCAGGCACGACACCGAAGCAGGTTCGACGTGTTATCTCTCATCCGGGCGCGCGCTGCGCAACGGGCTCACGTGTGCTGTGTGGGTGCCGCAGCCGATGCCGAACCACCGTTTGCGGGCGCGGCGGGCGGGCCACTTTCAGCGCGCGCGATCAGCCGGCTCACCCTTGACACGGACAACCCCAGTTCGCGCGCCAGTACCGTCATCGTGACCCCGCCTTCGACGTGAGCGCGCCGGAGAGCTTGTTCACGCGAGTCGCCACTGTCCAGGCACTGCTGCAGCGTCAGCATCCGGCACCGCTGCGCACGCGGCACTTCGGTCGAACGGGTCGAGACGGCTTCCG
>JANOJJ010000311.1:0-2893 GCA_031408155.1 Rubrivivax sp. | reverse complement strand
GGTGGCAGCAGGTGCCGGTGGACCTGGTGCCGGTGGTGGCCAAGAACAAGGACATCAAGGTCGAGAGCGTCGACCCGCTGGGCTCGATCGGCATCCTGCGCTTCAACCACCTGCAAGTGCCCTTCAACAACGTCAAGATGCGCCAGGCGGTGCAGGCGGTGCTCGACCAGAACGACTATGCGATAGCGATTGCCGGCGACGCCAAGAACGGCAAGCCCTGCCCGTCGTACTTCACCTGCGGCACGCCGATGGCCAGCACCGCGGGATCCGAAGCGCTGACCGGCAAGCGCGACATCGAGCGCGCCAAGGCGCTGGTCAAGGAAGCCGGCTACAAGGGCGAGAAAATCGTGCTGATGACGGCCACCGACCAGCCGATCGTCAACTCGCAGGCGCTGGTGACGCAGGAACTGCTGCGCAAGATCGGCCTCAACGTCGAACTCGCCGCCAGCGACTGGGGCACGCTGATCACGCGCCGTTCGTCCAAGGAGCCGGCCGACAAGGGCGGCTGGAGCATCTTCCACACCTGGTTCGTCGGCCCCGACATCACCTCGCCGGCGCTGAATTCGCCGCTGCGCGGTGCGGGTGACAAGTCGTGGTTCGGCTGGCCCACCGACGCCAAACTCGAAGAGCTGCGCGACGCCTGGTTCAACGCACCGACCGCGGCCGAGCAGAAGAAGATCGCCGAGGACATGCAGCGCCGCGCGTTCGAGACCGTGCCCTACATCCCGACCGCGCAGTTCATCATCCCGACCGCGTACCGCACGACGCTGTCGGGCGTGATCAACTCGCCGGTGACCTTCATCTGGAACGTCGAGAAGAAGTAGCCCACCGAGCCTTGTGCCCGGGCGGGGACGCGCTGCGTCCCCGCCAGCGCTGCCTGCATCGATGCTGAGATACCTGATCAAACGCCTGCTCGCCACCATCCCGGTGATGGGCGTGGTGGCGCTGTTCGTCTTCTCGCTGCTGTACCTGAGCCCGGGCGACCCGGCGGCGGTGATCGCGGGCGACATCGCCACCGAGGCCGACATCGCACGCATCCGCGCGCAGCTCGGCCTGGACCAACCCTACTTGGTGCGCTTCGGTGGCTGGTTATGGGCGCTGGCGCATGGCGACCTGGGCACGTCGATCTTCACCTCGCTGCCAGTGGCCACGCTGATCGGCCAGCGCATCGAGCCGACGCTGGCGCTGACGCTGTGCACGATGATCGTCGCGGTCGGGCTGGCGGTGCCGCTGGGCGTGCTGGCAGCAGCGCGCGCCGGCGGCTGGCTCGACCGCATCGTGATGGCGGTGTCGGTACTCGGCTTCTCGGTGCCGGTGTTCGTGATCGCCTACGGGCTGATCCTGCTGTTCTCGGTGCATCTCGAATGGCTGCCGGTGCAGGGCTACCGTTCGTACCGCGACGGCTTCGGGCCCTTCATCCAGCACATGATCCTGCCCAGCGTGGCGCTGGGCATCGTCTACATGGCGCTGATCGCGCGCATCACGCGCGCCACCATGCTCGACGTGCTGGCGCAGGACTACGTGCGCACCGCCACCGCCAAAGGGCTGGCGCCGCCGGCGATGCTGATCCGCCACGCGCTGAAGAACGCCGCGGTGCCGATCGTCACCGTGATCGGCATCGGCGTGGCGCTGCTGATCGGCGGTGTGGTCGTCACCGAAACCGTGTTCGCGATTCCCGGCCTGGGCCGGCTGACGGTCGACGCGATCTTGCGCCGCGACTATCCCGTAATCCAGGGCGTGACGCTGCTGTTCTCGGCGGTGTACGTGCTGGTCAACCTGGTGGTCGACCTGAGCTACTCGTTGTTCGATCCACGAATCCGCTATTGATGACCCCCCCCGAAGCGCCTTCGGCGCCTCCCCCCCTGGGGGGGCGACGCCAGTGGCCCGGCAAAGCCGGTTCCACGGCGTCTGCTTGGCCGAGTCTGATTCGTGCCACGACGGTGGCGCTGGCCACCTTGGGCGACTGACATGGCAGTCGTCGTTCCCTTGCCCCAATCGGCGTCACCGACGTGGCTGCGCTTAAAGGACGCGTTGCGCCGGCACCCGACGGCGATGGCCGGCGGCGTGGTGCTGTTGCTGATGATCGGCGTGGCGCTGTTCGCGCCCTGGCTGGGCACCACCGACCCGCTGGCGCTGTCGCCGATCCGGCGCCTGAAGCCGCCGTCGGCGCAATACTGGTTCGGCACCGACATGATCGGTCGTGACGTCTACAGCCGCGTGCTGTACGGCACGCGCGTGTCGCTGTCGGTGGGGCTGGCGGTGGCGCTGCTGGCCGGCACGATCGGGCTGGCGATCGGTCTCGTCACCGGCTACCTGCGCTGGCTCGACGCGGTGATGATGCGCGTGATGGACGGGCTGATGTCGATCCCGTCGGTGCTGCTGGCGATCGCGCTGATCTCGCTGACCAAGGCGAGTCTCACCAACGTCATCGTCGCCATCGCGATCACCGAAGTGCCGCGCGTGGTGCGGCTGGTGCGCTCGCTGGTGCTGAGCTTGCGTGAACAGCCTTATGTCGAAGCGGCGGTGGCCTCCGGCACGCGCTTGCCGGCGATCCTGCTGCGCCACATCCTGCCCAACACGGTGGCGCCGCTGCTGGTGCAGGCGACCTACATCTGCGCCTCGGCGATGATCACCGAGGCCATCCTGTCGTTCATCGGCGCCGGCACGCCGCCCAACATCCCGAGCTGGGGCAACATCATGGCCGAGGCGCGTAGCCTGATCCAGGTCGCCGGCACGATCCTGCTGTTCCCGGGGCTGTTCCTGTCGATCACCGTGCTGTCGGTCAACCTGCTCGGCGACGGCATGCGTGATGCGTTGGACCCGCGGCTGGCACGCGCTCGAGCGTGCGCTGCTTCTGCTCAACGATTATCCGGACTTAAAGACGTCCATTTTG
>JANOJJ010000307.1:0-3037 GCA_031408155.1 Rubrivivax sp. | reverse complement strand
CGGTTCTCGGGCACGTAGCCCAAGCCGGCGCGCGCCACCTGGTGCGGCTTGAAGGTGCCGATCTCGCGACCCTTGAAAGTCACTGCACCGGTGCGCTCGACCTCGCCCATGATGGCCTTGATGGTGGTCGAGCGGCCGACGCCGTTGCGGCCCAGCAGTGAGACGATCTCGCCGGCGCCGACGTGGAAGTCCACGCCATGCAGGATGTGGCTCTTGCCGTAGTAGGCATGCAGGTCGCGCACTTCAAGCATGGTCGCCTGCCACTTGCGCGCTGCCGAGGTACGCCTCCTGCACCGCCGGGTTGGCGCGGATGCGCTGCGGGGTGTCGGTGGCGATCACCTGGCCGTACACCAGCACCGAGATGCGGTCGGCCAGATCGAACACCACGCCCATGTCGTGCTCGACGATGATCAGCGTCTTGCCGGCGCTGACCTTGCGGATCAGCGCGACCGCGTGTTCGGTCTCGGAGCGGCTCATGCCGGCCGTGGGCTCGTCGAGCATGATCACCTCGGCCCCGCCGGCGATGGTGATGCCGATCTCGAGCGCGCGCTGCTCGGCGTACGACAGCACGCCGGCAGGCACGTCGCGCCGCGACGCCAGGTTGATCTGCTCGAGGATGTCTTCGGTGCGCGCGGTCGCGTCACGCGCGCGCTCGACCAGGCGCCAGAACGCGTAGCGGTAGCCCAGCGACCACAACACGCCGCAGCGGATGTTCTCGAACACGCTCAGGCGCGGGAAGATGTTGGTGACCTGGAAGCTGCGTGCGAGGCCGCGCCGGTTGATCTGGAACGGCGCCAACCCGGTGATGTCTTCGCCCTGCAGCCGGACCTGGCCCGACGTGACCGGGAAGCGCCCGCTGATCAGGTGGAACAAGGTCGACTTGCCGGCGCCGTTGGGGCCGATGATGGCGTGACGTTCGCCCTGCCGCACGGTCAGGTCAACGCCGCGGATGATGGGCGTGACGCCGAAGCTCTTGTGCAACGCGACGAGTTGCAGTGCGTCGGTGGTCATTTCACCTGCCCCGCCCGGGCCTGCGCCACGGCGGCGTGAAAGGCCTCGGACACACGCGGTGCCAGCTTGCGCAGCATCACGCCGCCGCTGACCAGCAAGGCCACGATGCCGGCCCAGGCCAGCGGCGAGTCGGCGTCGTAGGCAAGCCACGACAGCTGCATCGCCGGGCCTTCGGCGGCCTTGACCAGCAGGTGGTGCGCGGTCTCGATCAGCAGCACCAGCCCCAGCACCAGCGCCAGCGCCGGCACGGTGGCCAGCGCGTAGCCCGGCAGCACGCGGCGCCAGGCGCCACTGGTCAGCAGCGGAACGTGCATCAGCAGCAGGCCGCCCAGGCCCCATGGGGCATACATCACCACCAGCACGACCATCAGGCCGACATACAACTGCCAGGCACCGGTGTAGTCGGACAGCGAGATCTGCAGCGCCGTCATCAGCACCGCGCCGATGATCGGGCCGATGAAGAAGGCGACGCCGCCGATGTAGGCCATCAACAGCACGGCGCCCGAGGGTGCGGCCCCGACCACGCTGGAGGTGACGATCTCATAGTGGATGGCGGCCAGCCCGCCGGCCACACCGGCGAAGTAACCCGACACGCAAAAGGCGAAGAAGCGCACCATCTGCGTGCTGTAGCCGACGAACTCGGCCCGCTCCGGGTTTTCGCGCACCGCGTTGCACATGCGGCCCAGCGGCGTTCGGGTGAAGGCGTACATCGCGACCATGCACAGCAGGCACCAGGCCGCGATCAGGTAGTAGACCTGGATCTGCGGCCCGAAGCTGACGCCGGCCACGTGCAGCAGCTTGGTGCGGCTGGTCGAGATGCCGCCCTCGCCGCCAAAGAAGCCGCGCAGGATCAGCGAACACGCAGCCACCAGTTCACCAATGCCGAGCGAGATCATCGCGAAGGCCGTGCCGGCGCGTTTGGTTGAAACCCAGCCGAAGATGAACGCGAAGCCAAGGCCGGCCAGCCCACCCACCAACGGCATCACCGGCAACGGGATCGGCGAGTGCGCGCCGCCGACGACGTTGAGCGCATGGGCGGTCATGAAGCCGCCCAGGCCGTAGTACACCGCGTGCCCGAACGACAGCATGCCGGTCTGGCCGAGCAGCATGTTGTAGGACAGCGCGAAGATGATGGTGAAGCCCATCAGGCTCATCATCGTGATCGACGCACCGCTGGAAAAGACCAGCGGCAGCACGGCCATGACGAGCGCGGCGATGACCCAGACCAAGGCCGAAGGCTCGAGCCGGCTCATGTGTCGCGATCTCCCATCAAGCCCTTGGGTCGAAAGATCAGCACCAGCACCAGCAGCAGGTAAGGGATGATCGGCGCCACCTGGGCCACGGTGGCCATCCAGAGGTCACCGCCGATCGACTCGCGCGTGACGGCGATGCCCAGTTGGCCCAGTACATCGGCCAGCGACACGTTCAACGCCACGGCAAAGGTCTGGATCAACCCGATCAGCAGCGACGCGACAAAGGCCCCGGGCAGCGAGCCCAGGCCGCCGACCACCACCACCACGAACAGGATCGGGCCGAGCGACGCCGCCATCGCCGGCTGCGTGACCAGCGCCGGCCCGGCGATCACGCCAGCCAGCGCCGCCAGGCCGCAGCCCACGCCGAACACCAGCATGAAGACCAGCGGCACGTTGTGGCCCAGCGCGCCCACCATGTTGGGGTGGCTCAGCGCGGCACGGATGATCAGGCCGACCCGGGTGCGCGTCAGCAGCAGCAGCAGACCGATGAACACCGCCACCGACATCAGCAGCATGAACATGCGGAACGCCGGATAGTTGGTGGCGAACAGGGTGAAGGCCGGGAAGTTGAGCGCTTCGGGCACGCGGTAGTCGACCGGCACCTTGCCCCAGATCATCTGCACCAGTTCTTCGATGATGAAGGCCAGGCCGAAGGTGAACAGCAGTTCGGCGACATGGCCGTTCTTGTGGACACGGCGCAGGCCGTAACGCTCGACCGCGGCACCGATCGCGCCCGCCAGCAGTGGCGCGATCACGAGTGCAGGCCAGAAGCC
>JANOJJ010000301.1:0-5460 GCA_031408155.1 Rubrivivax sp. | reverse complement strand
GCAGCGCGAGCAGCGCGAAGGCCCAGGCCAGACTGCCCAGCGCAGCACCGGCCAGACCGAACAGGGGCGGGCCGACGACCACGCCGAAGAAGGTGAAGAACAGGGTGCCGCCGGTGGCCTGAGCGGCCTGAGCCCGCGGCACCAGGCGCGCCACGGTGGCCAGATAAACGCCGTTCCAGCCGATCGCGGTGGCGCCGTACAGACACAGCAACACCAGCAGCAGGCCGGGCATTTGCAGCGGCGCCAGCAGTGGCATGGCCAACCCGCAGGCGAGCGCGACCAGGCCCAGAGCCAGCAGCGTGCGGCGCGGTCCCAGCAGGCGGTCGGAGACCAGGCCCCAGCCGATCCGCCCGGCCACGCCGGCGGTCTGTGCCGCCGCCAGCGCGGCACCCGCGGCCACCAGCGTCCAACCCAGTTCGCCGTTGATGAAGCTGACCAGAAACGAGGTCAGGCTGACCTGCACCATCGAATAGACGAAGCTGCACAACGCCAGGCCGCGCAGCGTCGGATGGCTGACCACGAAACGCAGTGGTTCGGCCAGACCTGCCAGGGTTGGCCAGGCGGCGTCGGGTTCGCGGCCCTGGTCGAGTGGCCGGCGCAAGGGCAGGGCGGCCAGTGCGGCCAGCACGCACAGCGCAGCGGTGGCCGCCAGCGCGGCGGTCGCACCGCCCAGCGCGACCAGTGGCGGCACCATCAATCCGGCCACCACGCCGCCCAGCGGCACGCCGGTCTGCTTGATCGAGAACACGAGCGCGAACTGCTTCGGGTCGGTGGTGCGCGACAGCATCTGCGAACTGGCAGGCGTGATCGGCCCGTAGCCCAGCCCGCTGAGCAGCGCGCCGAGGGCGGCCACGCGCACGTCGGGCACCGCCAGCAGCAGCAGCCCCAGCGCCGACAACAGCAGCGCCGCCTGGCTGCTGAGGATGGGCCCCCAGCGCCGCACCAGCACCGGACCGAGCTGGGTCGCGATCATCGCGCCCAGGTAGACGATGGCGATGTAGATGCCGACCGCTGCCGGGCCGAGCGACAGCCGCTCGAGCAGTCGCGGTGCGGCCACCGTGGGCGCGACCACGGCAGCCGCCGACGCTGCCTGCACCAGCATCGTCACCAACAGCGTGGCGCGTCGGGTCCAGGTCGGCAGCGCGGCGGGCAGACCAGGCCGATACGGGTCCCCCGGCTGGCCTGATCCGCTGCACGGGGACTGGCCCGCAGGGCCGCGGGGGGTGGGCTCAGGCTGCAGCGATGACTCCCGGCAAGCGCAGCTTGGCGATCGCCTGGTCGTCGAAGCCGGCGCCGCGCAGCAGCGCCCAGGCCGGGTCGCCGGGGCGCCAGCTGGCGGCACCAGCCGGGGTGGCCAGCATCAGGCGACCGGCGACGAACATCGAGAGTCTCCTATTTGTGCGGACAATTATTCGACATTCGAAACCGCCCTGTCAACGCCGCGGCGCCTTACTTGCGCAACTGCATGCGGTAGCTGAAACGGTCGCCGGGGTGCACGTTCTCGGCCAGTTCGAGCAGCCGGCCGCGGTCGTCGTAGTAGCGCCGCACCACGCACAGCGCCGGCGTGCCGGCGGCGGCACCGAGATTGGCGGCGTCGTCGGCGTCGAGCAGGACGCCCTGCAGCTCCTGCTCGACGCGTTCGATGCTCAGGCCGTACTCGGCTTCGATCAGCGCGTAGACCGCACCGTGTCGCCCGCGCAACCGCTTGTCGATGCCGCGCAGCAGCGGGTTGAGGTAGAGCCGGGTGATGCCCATCGGCCGCGCGGCCGGCGCCTTGTCGCCGGCGCCGGTGATGCGCAGGCCAACGGCATAGGTCCACTCGCTGCCGGCCTCGGCTTCGAGCTCGCGCGCCTGGGCCCGGTTGAGCGTGATGCGGCCGATGTAGACGAAGCGCAGTTCGGTGTCCTGCGCGTACTGCAGCAGGTCGCGCACCGACGAAGCGTCGTGCCTGTAGCGCGCGTCGTCGGGGGTGGCGATGACGACCGTGCCGACGCGCTGGCGGCGCGTCACCAGGCCGGCGCTGGCCAGCACGCGGATCGCCTCGCGCGCGGTGAAGCGGCTGATGCCGAACTGCACGCACAACTCGGCTTCGGTCGGCAGCCGTGCGCCGACGGCAAAGCGGCCGTCCGCAATGGCGCGCTTGAGTTCGCGCGCAACCTTCAGGTACAGCGGCTGGCTATCGCTGGCGGAATCGTCGGCGACGGTTTGGGCGGCGGTGCGGGCTCGGCTCACGGCAGCGGTGCGAAGGGCAGGGCAAGGCAGGGCAGGGCCCGGCTTGACGTTGCGGTCACCTGCTTGAATAATGTCCGTACAAATGTAGCTCAAGACCAGGTCGTGATGCTCGACTTTCATCCGCGCTCGATGCTCTTCGTCTCTGGCGAGAAGAGCGAACGATTCGCCAAGGCCATGGCCAGCGGGGCCGACCTGGTGTGCATCGACCTCGAGGATGCCGTGCACCCCGAACGCAAGGCCGCCGCCCGCGTGCAGGTGCTGCAGTGGCTGCTCGACAACCCGGCCCCTGCCGACGGCCCGCGGCGAGCGCTGCGCGTCAACGGGCTGCGCACGCTGGAGGGCCTGCGCGACCTGCTGGCGGTGGCCGACGCGGGCCCGGCCGTTGACGTGCTGATCCTGCCCAAGACCGAGGCCGCCGCCGACCTGCACACGCTGCAGGCCTGGCTGCCGGCGTCGGTCAAGGCTTTCGTCGCCCTGATCGAGACCCCGCTGGCGATCGAGCAGGCGCATGCCATCGCGCAGGCCGGCGCCCGGCTCGGCGCACTGATGCTCGGCGGCGCCGACCTGACGGCCGACCTGGGTGCAAGGTTGGATTGGGACGGCGTGATCGGTGCGCGCAGCCGCCTGGTCAACGCCGCCAAGGCCTGCGCTCTGCAAGCCTGGGACGTACCCTACCTCGACGTCGCCGACGGCGCCGGGCTCGAGGCCGAAACGCGGCGGGTCATCGGCCTGGGCTTCGATTGCAAGTCCGCCATCCACCCGCAGCAACTGGCGCCGATCCACGCCGCGTTCCGGCCGGCCGAGGCCGAGCTGGCCTGGGCCCGCGAGCTACTGGCGTCGATGCCTGCGGGCGGCGCCAGCGGGGCCTTCCTGTTCCAGGGCCGCATGGTCGATGCCCCGGTGCTGCGCCGCGCGCGTCGCATCGTCGAACGCGGCTCGCGCTGACCCCCTTTCACGTCCCGGAGACAGACCCATGGTGCCGTCGGGCATCTTCAACTCGCAAGCCGTCGGCAAGCCAAACCGCTGATCGACCGCTATCGCATCTGAGCCGCGGCCGCCGGCTGCGTGGCGCGCGGCGTGCGCAGCGCCACCGGCACGCGCCGCGCCGAGCTGATCAACCGGCCCCGCGTCGGCAGCGACCAGCCGTCGCTGCCGGCGGCGCTCTCGTGAACCCGCATGCGAACGCCGTCCGGCCCGGCCAGGCCGACATCAACCAGGGTTTGCAGCAGACACTCGGCCTGGCCCTGGCTCAACTGCACGATGAACTGCGCCCAGCGGCGCTGCACGCGGCCGTCGGCCCAAGCGTCCTCTTGCGCCCAGCGCCGTTGACGCGGCGTGGCATCGGCCGGGATCGACATCAGCGGCACGGCCAGCGCACCGACGAAGAGGTTGAAGTCGTGCCGCAGCTCGGGGCGGGGCAGCAGGTCGGCCACGGCGCGCGCGCGGCGGGCCCAGCCAGCGGCCTGCAGGCGCAACGTCAACAGGGCCTGCAGACCCTGCGCCGGGTTGAGCGCGCGCACGCGGTTGGGCGGCAGCGCGCGCATGGCTATGCGCGCGGCCTGCACCTGAGGCAGCTCGACCGCCAGACTCATCAACGTGGCCAGACGTGACCAGGCCGCGGCATCCAGGCCATCGATCGGGTCCGAGCTCTGGCGTGCCATGCGCGCGGCGCGATCCAACACCTGCGCCGCGGTGAGGCCGGCCCTGGCGCGGGCGGCCGTGCGGCTCATCACCACCAGGTTGCCGGCCGCGTAGCCGGCGTCGTCGCGCAAGCGGGTGATGACCGGCGCGGTGTCGCCGTCGGTGGCGCCGCCCAGGGGCGCACGGGTTACCGGGCAGAAGGCGGTCTCGATCTGGACCAGGTAGTGCGGGGTGACCTGCAAGGACTCGAATTCGGCGCCACCGCGCCAGGCCTCGAGCCGCAGCGCCAGCCAGCGGCGAACGCCGCGCGACGGGCTGACCGTGCGACGGCCGAACAGCGCGCGAGCGGCCAGCCAGCCCTGGCTGACCGGCGTGCCGGCGAGCATCGCCTCGGCCGGCGGCACCAGCGCATGGCGGGCATGGTCCCAGCCGATGTCGAAACCAACCCGGTCCAGCGGGTCGGCGGGCAAGGTGTCGAAGCTGAGCAGGGCCTGGTCCATCGTGATCTCCATCGGTGTGCCCGGCCGGATGCCGGTGCGATGGCGACAGTCTGGCGGCTGAGTGGCTCAAATAGTGAGCCAGCCGGAAACAGCGGTTGCGGCTCTGGTTGCCAGATTCTTCAGGCTTCATGGCTGCGTTTTCCGGGCTTCATTGTGCGGGGCAACAAATTGGCCTGCCTCCGGCCCTCAGTTCACCCGATAGAGGTCCGGCTGCATGCCTAAGCTGGTCGCCATGGACACCCGCACACGCGACACCGCGATCGTCAACTCGCCTCGCAACTATGTGCCAGTGTGGTGCGCGACGCCACGCCGACCCCCTTGGCGTTGCCCGTGCGTCCCCGGGCCGGCACGCTGCAGGCGGGGGCCTGACCCCGGCACAGCCGTGACGTGGTCCTGACCAAACCCCTCATCGTGGCCGCGCGCGATCGCGTCCTGGTGGCCGAACGCGCCGGTCTGGACCTGGGCTCGGCGTCGATCGAAGACCTGCTGCACAGCCATGCCGCTGCCGAGCGCGCTGGCGCGATGGCCGGGTGCGGAGACGTCCAGGCACCGCTGAAGGGCCCTGCGGCCGACACGCCGCCTGCACACCGGCCTGCACACCGGCCTGCACACCGGCCGGTCCACGAGCCGGTGCGCACCAGCCTGAGCCACCCGCTGCGCATCGACGAGGTGCTTGCCGGCCCGGGTAACGGCCGCATCGGTCTGTGCATCTGTCCCGGCAAGTGCGGCGCCAGCCTGAAGGGCCAGCGCTGGCGACGCGATCTGAAGATGGATCTGGAGGTGGTGCAGCGCTGGCGGCCAGACGCCGTCGTCACGCTGATCGAGACGCACGAGATGGAGATGCTGGGCGTGACCGCGCTCGGACCGCAGATCCAGGCCCGCAACATCGAGTGGCATCACCTGCCCATCGTCGATGCACCCCACCGGGCTTCAAGACTCGATGCCATTCGCGAAGCACCGTCGGCACATGAAGATGCGAAATATGTTCTAGGCAATGGCAAGCGTAGATAAGATCTGCATGGTTGTTGTTGAAGCGATCAAGTTTGTCGATACCCATAACGTGGTGTATGTGCCTGCCCGGTCTTCC
>JANOJJ010000289.1:0-9125 GCA_031408155.1 Rubrivivax sp. | reverse complement strand
CTTCGGCGGCCAGATCAAGGGCGAGGCGATGCGCATGTTCCTGGTCTACTCGGCCGGCAACTTCATCGAGTCCACGCGCGAGACCTGCTTCTTCCAGATCGGCGAAAGCAAGTACGGCAAACCGATCCTCGACCGCGTGCTGACGCCGACCACGCCGCTCGACGAGGCGGCCAAGTGCGCGCTGGTGTCGATGGACTCGACGCTGAAGTCCAACCTTTCGGTCGGCTTGCCGCTCGACTTGCTGGTCTACCGTGCCGGCGCGCTGCGCAGCGACGATGTCGTCTGCATCGACGAGCAGAACCCCTATTTCCGGATGATCCACAACACCTGGGGCCAGCGCCTGCGCGAGGTGTTCGAAGGCATCGACGATCCGCGCTGGGACGGTGGCGACACGGCACACCCGTTGATGACGGACTCGATGCGATTCGGCCCGATGCGCAAGATCACGCACCCGGGCGAGCGCATTGTCTGAAGGCCCCGAAGCGGCGTTGGACCGCCTCCCCCAGGGTGCCGAGCAGCGACCGGCAGAGCCCGATCCGCGGCGTCTGCTCGGACGCGGATCGGTCAGGTCCTGAGCACCACGCCGCCCGGCATGCGCGCCGAACGACGCACGCCGGCGATGTGAGTCAGCGGTGCGCAGTAGCTGGCCTGCATGGAGCGCACGCGCTGCTCGATCGCGTCCGCGTCGGGAACCTGGTCAGCGTGCCGTCGGGCCACGGCTGCAGCCATCTCGATGAGCTTGGCATTGCGCGTTCGCTCGCCCTGCTGCAACAGCATTTCCACGGCCGCGCTGGCATGGCCCGCGATGGACTTGTTGAGCGCCTGCTCGGCGATGCTGTTGACCACCGCATGACCGTTGCGAAGCGTCTCCTCGGCGGTCGGCAGCGCGTCGGCCGACGAGGCCAGGACCTCGGTGCTGGCCTTGGACACGCAAAAGCGCAAGCTTGCAGCGCGCAGCAGGCTGTCGAACTCCTTCAGCGGTACCTCGCGGGTCGGCAGCCGCGCCCACAGCGAGATCGTCAGCGCAACGGCCTCGAGGTCGAAACCGGGCGCCATCACGTCGGCCGCCAGCGCGCGGGCGACGCTCAGCGCCTGGTCCGGCTTGCGACCCTGGATCGCCGCCAGTCCGGTCAACAGTTGCTTGATGCGCGCCAGCCGCACCGAGCCGGACAAGGCCTCGGGCATCGCCGCCACCTGTTCCATCACGCCGCCCACCCCGCGCGAATCACGCTGATCGAACTTCAGCAAGGCGAGCAGGACCAGGCACAAGACGTCGAACAACTTGGACTTGCGGCCCAGCGCGATGGTGCGCTCGAGCTGCTGCAGGGCCTCGTCCTTGTTGCCCTGGTAGAACGCCAGCGTACCGCGGTGCTGCATGCGCAGCAGGCAGCCCGGCGTGAGGTTGGATGCAATGCGGAACGACTCCAGCGCGGGCGCGAACTCGCCCTGCTCCACCAGCACGCGGCCGAGCAGGTCATGGGCGTCGGCGTACTCGGGCGACTCGGCCACCAGGGCCTCGAGCAGGCGCCGCCCGGTGGCCAGTTCGCCCATCGCAAGCCGTGCCCGGGCGACGCCGGCCTTGGCCCAGTTCCGCGGTCGCTCCGCGATCACGGCGTGATAGACCTTCATCGCCTGCGCAGGCTGGTCGGCGCGCAGCCACAGCTCGGCGGCGACCTGGCCGGCGAAGTTCCAGTAGGACTCGCGCGCGGCGAAGTGGATTTCGGCCAGCGCCGCCGCGCGGGCGAATTCGCCCGTCTGGATCGCTTCGTAGATGTGTTTGAGGGTGCGCTTGCGACGCCGGACCTCAACCAACCGGTCGGCCAGCACCATGCCCGAATAGGGCTTGACCAGGTAGCCGTCGACGGTGGCCTCGGCCGCCTCTTGCACCTGCGAGTACGAGGCCTCGCCAGTGACCAGGATGAAGACCGTGCTGTAGGGCAGCAACTGCTCGCGCCTGAGCTCGTCGAGCAGGTCCTGGCCCGACATCGGTGCGCCGTCGAAGGTCATCTCGCACATCACGATGTCGTACGGGCTGTCCTCTAGCGCCAGCCGCCCGTCCTGCACACGCGAGACCTGCCGCACCTGCGATACGCCCAGGTCACGCAGTTGCGCGGCCATGACGCTGCGCGACGTCGGATTGCCGTCGATGATCAATGCCCTGGCCAGGTGGATGTCGCGATCGATCGGGTACATGGGTCAGGGACGTGAGCGTTGCAGACTTATCGGCATCCCGGCGATGCGCTTGACCCAGGCGCGACCGGCCGCGTGACCCGGTCGCCGACAATCACCGCGCGCATGAATCCGACGCTGGTCTTCTCTCACGCCAACGGCTTTCCGGCCGGCACCTACCGCACGCTGTTTGCCGCCTGGGCCGACGCCGGCTGGCGCGTGCTCGCGCCCGACAAGTTCGGCCACGACCCGAGCTACCCCGTCAGCAGCAACTGGCGACCCACGCGCGACGAACTGATCGCCTTCATCGAACGCAGCGGCGCCACCGGCCCGGTGCACCTGGTGGGGCATTCCCTCGGCGGCTACCTGAGCCTGCTCGTGGCCTGTCGCCGGCCGGATCTGGCCGCCAGCGTGGTGCTGATGGATTCACCGGTGCTCAGCGGCTGGCGCGCACACAGCATCCGGGTCGCCAAGGCGATGCGGCTGATCGGCCAGGTGTCGCCCGGGCGGGTGTCACAGCGGCGGCGCCATCAGTGGCCGTCGGCGGCGGCGGCACACGCGCATTTCGCGCCCAAGCGTGCGTTCGCGCGCTGGCACCCTGCGGTGCTGGCCGACTACGTCAGCGCCGGCTTTGAACCCGACCCGGCAGGCGGCCTGCGCCTGGCCTTCAGGCGCGAGATCGAGACCCGGCTGTACAACACCCTGCCGCATCACATGGGCAGCGTGTTGCGCGTGCACCCCCCGCGCTGCCCGGTGTCGTTCATCGGAGGGTCGCAGTCGGCCGAAGTGCGCCAGGTCGGCATGGCCGCCACGCGCCGGCTGGTCCACGAGCGCCTGGTGTGGATCGAGGGCTCGCACCTGTACCCGATGGAGCGTCCGCTGCAAGCCGCCGCCGCGGTGTTGAAGCTGCTGCCGCCCGTCTGAGAGGCTGAGCCACGGCAAGTCAGGCCCGTACGCGCTGGCCGAACGTGCGCCGGAATTTCACCACCTTGGGCGCGACGACGAAGGCACAGTAACCCTGGCCGGGGTGGCGGGCGAAGTAGTGCTGGTGATGGTCCTCGGCGCGCCAGTAGTTGGCCAACGCCTGCAGTTCGGTCACCACCCGGCCACGATGCGCCGCGTTGGCCTCGGCCCAGACCTCGCGCGCGACGGCCTCGTGGCCGGGTTCGCTCCAGTAGATGCCCGAGCGGTACTGCGTGCCCATGTCGTTGCCTTGCCGGTCGAGCGTGGTCGGGTCGTGGATGCTGAAAAAGATCTCCAGTATCTCGCGCAGCGCGATGCGATCGGCATCGAAGCTCACGCGCACCACCTCGGCGTGGCCGGTGCTGCCGTTGCACACCTGCTCGTAGCTGGGCGACGGCAAATGGCCGTTGGCATAGCCGGACTCGACGGCCTGCACGCCATCGGCCAGTTCGTACACCGCCTCCAGGCACCAGAAGCAGCCGCCAGCCAGGGTGATGGTTTGCAGGTTCATCGAGCGTCCTCGTGAGTTGGAGCTGGCAGGGGCCCTGTGTTGGGCAGAATCGCCTGGTCGCCCGCAGGGCATCCACCTTACGCCAATCGAGCGATGAACGCCTGGGTCCAGATGCTTGGCATCGAATTCATCAAGCCCTTGTTGACCGCCCTGCTGCTGCCGCCGGTGCCCTGGCTGGTGCTGATCGTGATCGGCGCACGGCAGCTGGGCCGAAGCCGGGCCTGGGGCTGGACCCTGCTGCTGGCCGGGGTGGCGCTGCAGTGGGCCAGTTGTACGTCGGCCGCCGCCGACGCCATGACACGCTGGCTGCTCGATCCACCGCCGGCCCTGCATGGCCCCAGCTTGCTCGGCGCCACGCCGCCGGTCGCCGGCCAAGGCGTGATCGTGGTGCTGGGCGGCGGCCGCGCCGGGCTAGCCGAGTATCCCGAGATGTCGCTGACGCCGATCTCGATGGAACGGCTGCGCTACGGCATCTGGCTCAGCCGCCAGACCGGCCTGCCGCTGGCCTTCAGCGGTGGCCTGCCACCCGGTTCCCGCGACGGGCCCAGCGAAGCCGCCGTAGCCACCCGCATATCGCGCGACGAGTTCCGCCACCCGCTGCGATGGGCTGAAGACCGCTCGCGCGATACGCACGAAAACGCGCTGCGGTCGGTGGAGTTGCTGCGCGACCAGGGGGTGGGCAGACTGGTGCTGGTGACACACGACCTGCACATGCCACGCTCGCTGCGCCACTTTCAGCGCGCGCGCGACGCGGCGGGCCTTGGGTTCGAGATCGTGCCTGCGCCAGTCGGCGTTACGCGGGACGACGATGAATGGGCACTGAGCGACTTCTACCCCACGGCGGTGGGCATCGCGCGCATGCGCTACGCGCTGCGCGAGTGGCTGGGCATCGTGGCGGGCGCCTGACGACCTGGCCTCACCAGATCAGGGCGACGATGAACAGGCCGACCATCAGCAGACTGAGCCCGATCTTGGCCAGCAGGCCGAACATGATTCCCAGCCAGGTCGCCAAGCCGACCTTCAGCGCGCGGATTTCGTCGCGGCGGGCGATCAGTTCACCGACCACGGCGCCGACAAAGGGCATGAACAGTACGCCGACCAGACCCATGAACAACCCCACCACGGTGCCCACGGCCGCACCGGCCAGCGCCAGCGGGCTGGCGCCGACGCGCCTGGCACCCATCAGTCCGGCCACGACGTCGAGCACCCAGGCCAAAGCGGCCAGGCCGGCGACAATGCCGACCGTCAGCCCGCCGACACGCTCGAAGCCGTCGATCCAGGCCCCCAGCGCGATACCGGCCAGCACCAGCGCGGGCCCGGGCAGCGCCGGCAGCACCGTGCCGGCCAGGCCGGCCACGATCAGCAGCACGCTCAATGACCACCAACCCGCGTTCGCCACGCCACCGCCCTATCCTGACAGGATCCTGAAGTGTGGGGCCGGCGGCGGCGCGGTCAAGCTTGCACACAGACCGGCGAAGGCCTTGACGCAGCCGGCTTGTGGTCCACTCCCGATTTGCGCCACACTCCCTATACTGACCACCCAACGTGGCTGGTGACTATTTTCACCTCTAGCGAGACCAACCGATGAAGATCGCTTCGATTACTGCCCTGGGCCTGGCCCTGCTGATGGGCATGGCCTCCATTGATGCCGACGCCAAGCGCCTTGGCGGTGGCCGTTCGTCGGGCATGCAGCGAGACACGCCTGCGCGCACGGCGCCCGACAGCACGCCGGGCAAACCCGCTGCACCGGCCCAGCAGGCTGCACCGGCCGCGGCGCCGAATGCCGCTGCCGCGCCGGCAGCTGCACCCAAGCGCAACTGGATGGGCCCGTTGGCCGGCCTGGCAGCCGGCCTCGGTCTGGCTGCTCTGATGAGCCACCTGGGCATGGGTGAGGCCTTTGGCAACTTCCTGCTGATCGCCTTGCTGGCGGTGGCGGCGATCTTCGTCGTGCGCATGCTGATGCGCCGCAGGCAGCAGGGGCAATCGCAGTCGGACCCGCAACCGCAACCGGCCGGCATGGCCTACACCGGCAGCCCGCCCGCCGCCGGCCAGGTGGCGTGGCCGTCTCAGACTGCGCAGGGTGGGTCTGCCGACGGCGCTGTCGCAGCGGCCCCGGCCGAAATTGAAGTTGCCCAGGCCGCAGCACCCGCAGTCGCAGCGCCGGCGCGCGCCTTCGTGCCTGCGGCTTTCGACTCCGAGGGCTTCGCGCGCACGGCCAAGATGATCTTCATCCGCCTGCAGGCCGCCAATGATGCCGGTGACCGAGATGACCTGCGCGCCTTCACCACGCCCGAGATGTATGCCGAGCTCAGCCTCGACCTGCAGGATCGTGGCGCAAACCAGCAGAAGACCGAGGTGCTGGCGATCGAATCGGAAGTGCTGGACGTGACCGACGAGCCGACACGCCAACTGGTCAGCGTGCGCTTTCGCGGACAGCTGCTTGAAGCCGTCGGTGCGGCGCCGGTGGCGGTCGACGAGGTCTGGCACCTGGCCAAGTCCACCGACGGCAGCCGCAGCTGGGCCATCGCCGGCATTGAACAGTGGAAGTGAACACGCGGCATGCCGTTCAGGCCGCTTGAACTGCCCGCACCCGGCCTCGGCCGGGTGTGGTTGAGTTCGATGCCGGGGCGGCTGGAATCCTGGCCTGCGTTCCTGGACGAAGCCGCAACCAAAGAACTGCAGCAGGTGCTGTGTCTGAGCCCGCTGTTCGAGATCGAGCGCCTGTCGCCCGCCTACGCGGCGGCCATCACCGCTGGCACGCTGCCCTTTCGCTGGACCCATCTTCCGATGCAGGATTTCGGCCTCTCGGCCGAGGTCGATGCCTATCGCGCTGTGATTGTCGAGGTGGCCGACACCGTGCGCGCCGGCGGCGCGGTATTGCTTCACTGTGCAGCCGGCATCGGCCGCACCGGCACCAGCGCAGCCTGTCTGCTCAAACGCCTGGGCGCCAGCACCATGGTGGCGCTGCAACGGGTTCGCGAAGCCGGGTCCAACCCCGAGTCCGCGCTCCAGCGCGGCTTGATCGACAGCTTCTGACGGCGCTTCAGGCCAGCGCGCGGCGCGCGTTGCGGAACATTCGCAGCCAGGGGCTGGGCGCATCGATGTCGCCACCGGACCAACTCATCTGCACGTTGCGGAACACCCGCTCGGGGTGCGGCATCAGCGCCGTGAAGCGGCCATCGACCGTGGTCACTGCCGTCAGACCGTCCGCGCTGCCGTTCGGGTTGAACGGGTAGGCTTCGGTGACCTGGCCCCGGTGGTCGACGAAGCGCATCGCACGCTGCACCCTGCCCGCATCGCCGCACTGAGAAAAGTCGGCAAATCCTTCGCCATGCGCGACCGCGATCGGCAACCGGCTGCCGGCCATGCCGGTGAAGAACAGGCTCGGGCTGGCCAGCACCTCGACCAACGACAACCGGGACTCGAACTGCTGGCTTCGGTTGCGCGTGAAACGTGGCCAGGCTGCCGCGCCCGGGATCAGTGCCGATAGCGCGGCCAGCATCTGGCAGCCGTTGCACACCCCCAGCGCCAGCGTGTCGGGCCGGTTGAAGAAGGTGGCAAAGGCCTCGGCCAGTTGCGGGTTGAACAGGATCGAACGCGCCCAGCCTTCGCCCGCACCAAGCGTGTCGCCATAGCTGAAGCCGCCGCAGGCCACCAGAGCGGCAAACTGGTCCAGCCGCGCACGGCCGGCCTGCAGATCGCTCATGTGCACGTCGAAGGTATCGAAGCCGGCCAGCGCCATCGCATAGCTCATCTCCAGCTGCGAGTTGACCCCCTGCTCACGCAGGATGGCCATCTGCGGGCGCATGCCGCCGATGAACGGTGCGGCGATTGCTTCGGCGGGGTCGAAGCTCAGCTGAAGGTGCAGGCCAGGGTCGCCTGCAGCGCCGGCTGCGGCATGTTCGGCGTCGGCGCACGCGGGGTTGTCGCGCTCGCGTGCGATGCGCCAGCTGACCTCGTCCCAGGCCTGCTGCAAGTCGCGCAGCGGCGCTCTGAACCGAGCCTTGGTGTCGCGCCAGACCTCGACCACGCCACGCTCGTTGGTCTTGCCGATGAAGTGCGCGTGCCTGGACAGACCATGCGCGCGCAGCGTGGCCATCACGTCGTTGCGCAGCGCGGTCGGCACCTGGATCACGACGCCGAGTTCCTCGGTGAACAAGGCCTCGAGCGTGAGCTGGCTGCGTCGTTCGCCGACCTGCGTGGCCCAGTTCTTCGAGTCGCCGTATTCGGCTCGACTGTCGGCGATGCCGTCGCTTTCGGTGACGAGGATGTCGACGTTCAGGCTCACGCCGCGCTGGCCGGCAAACGCCATCTCGCAGACGCAGGCCCACAGGCCGCCATCGCTGCGGTCGTGGTAGGCCAGCAGGCGGCCCTGCGCACGCAGCGTGTTGATCGCCGCCACCAGGTCCTTCAGTTGCCCGGGGTCGTCGAGGTCTGGAACCGCGTCACCGAACTGGCCGGTGACCTGGGCCAGCATCGAGCCGCCCAGGCGCCGCTGGCCTCGGCCCAGATCGACCAGGATCAGCGTCGTGTCACCGCCTTGCAGCTGCGGCGTGAGGGTGCCTCGGACGTCGTCCAGGGTGGCGAAGGCAGTGACGATCAGCGACACCGGCGCGGTCACCTGCCTGGTGCTGCCGCCCTCGGCCCAGCGCATGCGCATCGACAGCGAATCCTTGCCCACCGGCACCCCGATGCCCAGCGCCGGACACAGCTCCAGACCGACCGCCTTGACGGTGTCGTACAGTGCCGCGTCCTCACCCGGCTCGCCGCAGGCGGCCATCCAGTTGCAGCTTAGCTTGACGCGCGAGAGGTCGATCGGCGCTGCCAGCAAGTTGGTGATGGCCTCGCCGACCGCCATACGACCCGAGGCCGGCGCGTCCAGCGCGGCCAGCGGCGTGCGTTCGCCGATGCACATCGCCTCGCCGCAAAAGCCGCTGTAGTCGGCCAGCGTCACCGCGCAATCGGCCACCGGCACCTGCCAGGGACCGACCATCGGGTCACGGTGGGTCAAGCCGCCGACGGTGCGGTCACCGATGGTGAGCAAGAAGCGCTTGCTCGCCACCGTCGGGTGGCGCAGCACGGCCAGCGCCACGTGGTCGAGCTTGACCCCGGTCAGCGCCAGCGGCTGGCCGCGGCGCACGACGCGGCTGACGTCGCGCTGCATGCGCGGCGGCTTGCCCAGCAGCACGTCGAGCGGCATGTCGATCACGCGTTCACCGCCGGGGCCGTCTTCCAGCACCAGCCGTGGCTCGTCGGTGGCCACGCCGACCACCGCGTACGGGCAGCGCTCGCGCGCGCACATCTGCTCGAACAGCGGCAGCAGGTCGGGGTCGATCGCCAGCACGTAGCGCTCCTGGCTCTCGTTGCACCAGATCTCCTTCGGCGCCAGCCCGCTTTCTTCCAGCGGCACGCGCCGCAGGTCGAAGGTGGCGCCCTTGCCGGCGCCGTGCACCAGTTCGGGCAATGCGTTGCTGATGCCACC
>JANOJJ010000286.1:0-2648 GCA_031408155.1 Rubrivivax sp. | reverse complement strand
CCCTTCTGCTGGAGGCCGACCTCATCAGGTCAGCCCGCGTTCAAGACTACTTGCACGAGCCCGGCAGGTATTTCGCAGGTACAGTGACGCCCAGGCACTTGAACTGGTAGACCTGGGTAGGAATGGCGGCCAAGGTCAGCGTGGCACCTGCGGAGTTTTGCGGAGTCAGTGTGAGCGTCTTGGCGTCGACGGCTGGTTCGCCAAAGTTCTGGGTGGTCACCGTAATGACCCCGACGTCGGACGTCTCAATCAATGCGACGTACTTGGTCGCGTTGGCAACGCCTTCGCCGCAGCCCCACCCGTTAGCGGCGATCGTGGCACCGGCCGACGCCGTCTGGTAGGTCTCGGAGATGATCGTGCGGCACTGGCTGGCGGCCAGAATCGCTTCAGACATCTTCGCCTTGATCGTGTAGTCCTTGTAAGCCGGCAGCGCAACCGCAGCCAGGATGCCGATGATCGCAACCACGATCATCAGTTCGATCAGGGTGAAACCTTGTTGAACGCGCTTCATGAAAAACTCCTTGTGGACAGGGTGGGTGGGAGACACCCCCCTGAATGCAGGGGCCGTGCCAGCTCGATTGAGGCTGTTCGCCGTGATCAATTAACGCTGGCTGACGCTCTGCGTCGGTTTCGGGTACCGACCGTTGGCGCCCGAGCGCTCAGGTTGACAAATTTCGTCGACCGGCCGGCGCGCTACAGCGTGATGACGCAGCCGCTCGTCAGCGCCCGGATCCGATGCGGCGTGGCCTGTGCGGCAATCTCCGACATCACGGCATCCACCTCGCCCGGCTTGATGTGCGTGATGTAGACGTCGGTGGGCTCGCGCAACTGGGCCAGCTCGGTGCGCAGGCGCTCGGGGCACAGGTGGCTGCTGATCTCTGCCAGGACCAGTTCATCGTCGCGAAAGGCAGTCTCGATGACCAGCGCGTTGACCTTCAACGAAGCCAGCCGTTGCCACAGCAAGGGGTTGGGTCCGGTGTCGCCGGTGAAGATCCACGCGCCAGCCTGCGGGCGGCTGGCAACACTGACGGCGTAACCGACGGCCGGCACAGTGTGCACTGCCGGCAGAACTTCGACCCGTGCCGCGCCGGCCGTCAAGACCTGGCCTACGTCGATAGGCAGCAGCGCGAGAACCGGCGCCTGAGGCTCGGGCAGGCGGGTGAAGTCGGGCCAGATCACGCCGTTGAACACATGCTCGCGCAAGGCGCTCAGCGTGGGCGCCAGCGCGTGCACCTGGATCGGCGGGCGACGATGGAATCGCCTTGCCCGGGTGACGCTGTCGGCCAGCAGTCCGATCGCCAGTACATGGTCGAGATGAGAATGGGTGACGAAGATGTGGTCGATCCGCGCCATCTCGTCGAGCGTCAGATCGCCAACGCCGGTTCCGGCATCGATCAACACGTCGTCGTCGACGAGGAAAGAAGTGGTGCGGCTGCCGGCGGCAATCGAGCCCGAACAGCCCAGTACGCGGATCTGCATGGCTCAGCGTCGAATGCTTGGCGCCCGTAAACCCAGGGCCGTGGATCGGTTCCGATGTGGACGCGGCGTTTCGCTGCTGGACCGCCCGGCCACGGTCGCGCAGCGGCCGTGGGTGGCGGAAAACGTCAAAGCGCCGGAGTGAAGTGCAATGCTGAGCCGCACGGGCAGCCGGCGCAAGGCGTCAATGGCGTAAACATCAACAAGCCAGCGGGCAAATGTTCAACCGGACAGACCGGCCGTGAAGACCGTCACGCCCTGCGCAGTGACGCGCATGCGGCTGGCAAACTCAGCGGTGAATGAACTGCATCTGCGTGCCGGCGAGTTCGATCACGTCGCCATTGCGCAGCGGCACCGACTCCCCCACCAGCGGCACGCCGTTCACGCTGGGCCGCGTTGCGCCTTCGACGTGCGCGAAAGCATAGCCGTTGGGTCGCTTGGTGATGGAGGCCACCTGCACACCCGGCTTGCCGACCGTGGTGACGACCTTGGTCAGTGCCACCTCGCGTCCGGCGGCGGCACCGTTGAGGACCTTGATGACCGCAGGCTGGGAAGACGGAGACGCCGGTGCGGACATCGGCGGCGGATGCGACGACGCGTACGGCTGCGGCGCGGCGCCTGGCCGCATGATCATGGTCTTTTCGTAGTCGCTGCCCTCGTCGACCAGATACTTGATCTTGTACTTGCCGATTTCGACCGTGTCGTTATGGGTCAGCAACTGCTTCTTGATCGCCTTGCCGTTGATGTAGGTGCCGTTGGTGCTGTTCAGGTCTTCGATGAAGACGTCGGCACCCACCATCTGCAACACCGCGTGCTCGCCGCTGACGGCGAGGTTGTCGATGACGATGTCGTTGTAGGGGCGCCTGCCAAGGGTCGTCTTGTCCTTGGTGATTTGCACCTCCTTGATGACTACCCCGTCAAGAGAAACCACCAGCTTGCCCATGCATGACCCCGTTTTCGTCCGCCGCCGGCTGCGGAGGACTGCGCGCTCTTCGGCGCCGATGATGACCTGAGCGTCGACCCGATTCAGCGCCTGAAAGGCCACCAGAAGCGGGCCGCCGGGCTCGCGCCGCCGGAGGCGCGCACCAGGACCACAGAGATATTATCCTTTCCGCCTGCGTCATTGGCGGCATCGATCAGTGCTTGACACGCCGCCGTCAGGGAGTCGTGCC
>JANOJJ010000284.1:0-3416 GCA_031408155.1 Rubrivivax sp. | reverse complement strand
TAGCGCAAATTGTTCAAACAGCTCAGGGTTCTTCTTCTTTAAAAATTTCACGACAGGTTTCAGTCCTTCATGAAAGGGTTCTGCGGACCAGTCGATCCATGTGGTGGCGTTGTCCTGGTTGTAGGGGTTGTTGTTGCCGCCCTGGCTGTGGCCCAGTTCGTCGCCGGCAGCCAGCATCGGCGTGCCTTGCGACAACAGCACGGTGGCGAGCAGCGCGCGCTGCAAGCGAGCACGCAGCCGCAGCAGCGCGGGGTCGTTGGTCGGCCCCTCGACGCCGCAGTTCCAGCTCAGGTTGTTGCCGTGCCCGTCGCGGTTGCCTTCGAGGTTGGCCTCGTTGTGTCGATCGTTGTAGCTGACCAGGTCACGCAGCGTGAAGCCGTCGTGCGACACGACGTAGTTGACCGATTCGAGCGCGCTGCGCCCCTGCGGCTGGAACAGGTCGGCCGAACCGGCCAGGCGGCGCGCGAACTCGCCGCGCGTGCAGATGCCACCCAGCCAGAAGGCGCGCGCCGTGTCGCGGAACTTGTCGTTCCACTCCAGCCAGCCACGCGGAAAGTGCCCGAGTTGGTAGCCGTCAGGACCGATGTCCCAGGGCTCGGCGATCAATTTCACGCCGGCCAGCAGCGGATCCTGCTGCACCGCCTTGAAGAAGGCACCCTGGCGTTCAAAGGCGATGTCGCCACGGCCGATGATGGGTGCGAGGTCGAAGCGAAAGCCGTCGACGTGCATCTCCTGCACCCAATAGCGCAGGCTGTCCATCACCAACTGCAGGCCGCGCGGGTGCTGCACGTTGAAGGTGTTGCCGCAGCCGCTCCAGTTGTCGTAGCCCGAGCGATGGTCGTGCGGCAGGCGGTACCAGCTGGCGTTGTCCAGCCCACGCCAGCTGAGGGTGGGGCCGTGCACGTCGGACTCGGCGGTGTGGTTGTAGACCACGTCGAGCAGCACTTCGATGCCGGCTGCATGCAGGCGCTGCACCATCGTGCGGAACTCGTCGCGGGCGTGGCGACCGTCGGCCCGGGTGGCATAGCGTGGCGACGGGCAGAAGAAGCCGACGGTGTTGTAGCCCCAGTGGTTGACCAGGCCGAGGCGGACCAGCCGCTGCTCGTCCAGTTGCTGGTGCACCGGCAGCAAGCTCACTGCGCTGACGCCCAGTCGGCGCAGGTGGGCGATGCCGGCGTCCGAGGCCAGGCCGAGGTAGGTTCCGCGCTCGACCTCGGACACGTCGGACAACAGGCGGCTGAAGCCGCGCACATGGACCTCGTAGATCACCATGTCCTCGAGCGACCGGTGCAGCTGCGTGTCGCTGCCCCAGTCCCAGCGGTCGTCGACCACGCGCGCCTTGAGCGCGCTGGCGGCGTTGTCGCGCGCGTCCAGCTGCAGCGCATGCTCGGCGTCGGCGCCCTGGTGCTGGCTACCCCATTCGAAGCGGCCGACGATCTCGCGTGCCCAGGGGTCGAGCAGCAGCTTGTCCGGATTGAACCGGTGACCGTGGTCGGGCCGCCAGGGGCCGCGTGCGCGCAGCCCGTAGACCAGGCCCGGCCCCGCGCTGGGCAGGCAACCATGCCAGACATCGGCGCTGTGCCCGGGTAGCGGCAGACGCTGCAGTTCCCGCCCGCCGTCGGAATCGAACAGGCACAGCTCGATCGCCGTGGCATGGGTCGACGCCACTGCGAAGTTGACGCTACCGTCGACGACGCGTGCGCCCAGCGGCCAGGGTCGGCCGGTCAGCAAGGGGGACGGCATCGCGGCTCAGCGCTGCGGTTGCACGTGCCAGATCTGTCGCGCGTACTCGCGGATCGTGCGGTCGGACGAGAAGGCGCCCATGCCGGCCACGTTGGCCACGGCCTTGCGCGCCCAGGCCCGCGGCTGGCGGTAGAGCTCGTCGACGCGGGTCTGCGCAGCCAGATAGGCCTCGTAGTCGGCCAGCAGCAGGTAATGGTCGCCTCCCCACAGCAGCGAGTCGACCAGGCCGCGGTAGCGCCCCGGCTCGTCGGCCGAGAAAGTGCCGCCGGCAATGGCGTCGAGCGCGCGCTTCAGGCGCGGGTTGCCCTCGTACAGGCGCAGCGGGTGGTAGCCGGCGGCGCGCTGTGCGGCCACCTCATGCGCGAGCAGGCCGAAGATGAAGATGTTGTCGTCGCCCACCTGTTGGCGGATCTCGATGTTGGCGCCGTCGTCGGTGCCGATGGTCAGCGCGCCGTTGAGCGCGAGCTTCATGTTGCCGGTGCCCGACGCTTCAGTGCCCGCGGTGCTGATCTGCTCCGACAGGTCAGCGCCGGGCATGATCACTTCGGCCACCGACACGCCGTAGTTCGGGACGAACACCACCTTGAGCCGGCCACTGATGCGCGGGTCGTGGTTGATCACCTGCCCCACGTCGTGGATCAGGCGGATGATCTGCTTGGCCATCTGGTAGCTGCTGGCGGCCTTGCCGGCGAAGATGACCGTGCGCGGCACCCAGCCCCCGGCGGGCCCCTGCGGGTCGGCCAACATCGCCTGGTAGCGCGTCACCACGTGCAGCAGGTTGAGCAGTTGGCGCTTGTATTCATGGATCCGCTTGACCTGCACGTCGAACAGGCTGGCGGGGTCGACCGCGAAGCCGGTGTGCGCCGCGATCGTGCCCGCCAGCCGCAACTTGTTGGCCTGCTTGGTGGCACTGAAGGCGTCGAGAAAGGCGTTGTCGTCGAGTTGCCCGCGCAACCCGGCCAACTGGTCGAGATCGAGTCGCCAGCCCTGTCCGATGCGCTGGTCGAGCAGGCCGGCCAGCGCCGGGTTGGCCTGTGCCAGCCAGCGCCGCGGCGTCACGCCGTTGGTCATGTTGGTGAAGCGCCGCGGCCACAGGCTCGCGAAGTCGGCAAAGATGGTCTTGGTCAACAGCTCGGAGTGCAGCGCCGACACCCCGTTGACCTGGTGGCTGCCGACGATCGACAGGTGCGCCATGCGCACGCGCTTTTCGCCGCTCTCGTCGATCAACGACAGCCGGCGCAGGAACTCGCCGTCACCCGGGCGGTGCACCGCGGCGACGGTCAGGAATTCCTGGTTGATGCGGAAGATGATCTCCAGGTGGCGCGGCAGCACATGCTTGATCAAACCCACCGGCCAGGTCTCCAGCGCCTCGGGCATCAAGGTGTGGTTGGTGTAGCTGAAGACGCACTGGGTGATGGCCCAGGCTTGGGCCCAGGTGAAGTCGTTGTCGTCGACCAGCAGCCGCATCAGCTCGGCCACGCCGATCGCCGGGTGCGTGTCGTTCAGGTGGATCGCGACCCGGTCGGCGAGGTTGCCGAGCGTGCCGTGCTCCTCGAGATGGCGGCCGACGATGTCGTGCAGCGACGCGGCGGTGAAAAAGTACTCCTGGCGCAGCCGCAGCTCGCGGCCGGCGGGCGTGCTGTCGTTCGGGTAGAGCACCCACGAGATGTTCT
>JANOJJ010000261.1:0-6123 GCA_031408155.1 Rubrivivax sp. | reverse complement strand
GACGGCCTGCTGTTCTACGTCTTCTTCGAAGCCACGCTGATCCCGATGTACCTGATCATCGGCATGTGGGGCGGGCCCAGGCGCGTGTACGCGGCTTTTAAGTTCTTTCTCTACACCTTGGCCGGCTCGTTGCTGATGCTGGTGGCGCTGGTTTACCTGTACTTCAAATCGGGCGGCAGCTTCGACATTCTCGGCTGGCACAAGCTGCCGTTGCCGTTGCCGGCGCAGGTGCTGCTGTTCTTCGCCTTCTTCGCCGCCTTCTCGGTCAAGGTGCCGATGTGGCCGGTGCACACCTGGCTGCCCGACGCCCACGTCGAGGCGCCTACGGGCGGCTCGGTGGTGCTGGCGGCCGTCATGCTGAAGCTGGGCGCGTACGGTTTCCTGCGCTTCTCGATGCCGATCGCGCCTGATGCGAGCCGCGAATACGCCTGGTTCATCATCGCGCTGAGTCTGATCGCGGTGCTCTACATCGGCCTGGTCGCCCTGGTGCAGCAGGACATGAAGAAGCTGGTCGCCTACAGCTCGATCGCCCACATGGGTTTGGTCACGCTGGGTTTCTTCATCTTCAACGAACTCGGCGTGGTCGGTGCGATCGTGCAGATGATCAGCCACGGCTTCGTCTCGGGTGCGATGTTCCTGTGCATCGGCGTGCTCTACGACCGCGTGCACTCGCGTGATATCGCCTCCTACGGTGGCGTGATCAACACCATGCCCAGATTCACCGCCTTTGCAGTGCTGTTCGCGATGGCCAACTGCGGGTTGCCGGGCACCGCCGGATTCGTCGGTGAATGGATGGTCATCCTGGGTGCGGTGAAGTTCAACTTCTGGCTCGGCGCGCTGGCGTCGAGCACGCTGATCTTCGGCGCGGCCTACACGCTGTGGATGGTCAAGCGCGTCTACTTCGGCGACGTGGCCAACGACGACGTGAAGGCGCTGCGGGACATCAACGGGCGTGAGTTCCTGATGCTGAGCCTGCTCGCCGCAGCCGTGCTCTGGATGGGCCTGCAGCCCAAGCCCTTTACCGACGTGATGCAGGTGTCGGTGACCGAACTGCTCAAGCACGTGGCCACCTCGAAGTTGAACTGACGACGGACCTGCTCTCAGGGCATTCACCATGACCACCCTCAACTGGACCGTCGTCTACCCCGAAGCCTGGCTGCTCGGTGCGGCCTGCTTCGTCGTCCTGGCCGACCTCTTCGTCACCGACCCCGAACGCGAGATCACGTTCTGGCTGTCGCAGCTGGCTGCCGCGGTGTTCTCGCTGATGCACTTGATGGCCTACAACTCCGGCACCACGGCCTACGGCCTGTCGGGCATGGTCGTCACCGACCCGATGGGTCACCTGCTGGCCTTCTTTGCCGGCCTGGCCGTGATGATCGCCGTCGGCTATGCGCGCCCGACGCTGGCCTCGCGCGACATGCTCAAGGGCGAGTTCTACTCGTTGAGCCTGTTCGTGCTGCTGGGCATCTCGGTGATGACCTCGGCCAACAACTTCCTGGTCGTCTACCTCGGCCTGGAATTGATGAGTCTGTCGCTCTATGCGCTGGCCGCCTTGCGCCGCGATCACGCGATATCGACCGAAGCGGCGATGAAGTACTTCGTGCTCGGGGCCCTGGCCAGCGGCTTCCTGCTCTACGGCTTGTCGATGATGTACGGCGCCACCGGCACGCTCGAGATCCCGCGCGTGTTCGAACGCATTGCTGCGGGCACCATCAACAAGGAAGTGCTGATCTTCGGCGTCGTCTTCGTGGTCTCGGGCCTGGGCTTCAAGCTCGGCGCCGTGCCCTTCCACATGTGGGTGCCCGATGTCTACCAGGGTGCACCGACCGCGGTCACGCTGCTGATCGGCGGGGCGCCCAAGCTGGCCGCCTTTGCCATCACCATCCGGCTGCTGGTCGAGGGCATGCTCGGCCTGGCAATCGACTGGCAACAGATGTTCATCGTGCTCGCAGTCGGCTCGCTGGTGGTCGGCAACCTGGCCGCCATCGCGCAGAGCAACCTCAAGCGCATGCTGGCCTACTCGACCATCGCGCAGATGGGTTTTGTGTTGCTGGGCCTGTCGGCCGGCGTGGTCAGCGGCAACACGCTGTCGGCCGGCAACGCCTACAGCTCGGCGATGTTCTACATCGTCAGCTACGTGCTGACGACGCTGGGCACCTTCGGCATGATCATGTTCCTGTCGCGCCAGGGCTTCGAGAGCGAAGAGATCGACGACCTGGCTGGCCTCAACCAGCGCAGCCCCTGGGCCGCCGGCGTGATGGCGATCTTCCTCTTCTCGTTGGCCGGCATCCCGCCGATGGTGGGTTTCTACGCCAAGCTGGCAGTGCTGCAGGCCCTGGTCAGCACCAACGTCACGAGCTACATCGTGCTCGCCGTGGTGGCGGTGCTGATGTCGCTGGTCGGGGCCTACTACTACCTGCGAGTCGTCAAGGTGATGTACTTCGACGCCCCCAGGAGCAGCGAGCCCATCGTGCGTGGCCAGGGCGTGTCAGCGCTGCTGGCAGCCAACGGGCTGGCGGTACTGTTGTTCGGTGTGCTGCCTGGCGGATTGATGGCCTTGTGTCGCGATGCCATCGTCAAGGCGCTGGCCAGTTGACGCGAGCCGCAAGCCGGCGCTGCACGAGTTGCACCGCCGAGCCTGGCACGCCGGATGCCATCTGCCACCGCGCAAGTGGCCGCAGCGGCGGCCTATGATGCGCGCATGAAGGTGCTCGACCTGCGTTGTGCCAACGGCCATGGCTTCGAAGGCTGGTTCGGCTCCGAAGACGACTACATGAGCCAGAACGGCGCTGGCCTGGTCGAATGCCCGTTGTGCGCCGATAGCACGATCACGCGCATGCCGAGTGCTCCGCGGCTGAACCTGTCTGGCGCGCGCGAGCTCGAGCGCGCCGGGCCCCGGCCTGGCGTTACCCAGGCCGCCGACCTGCAGGCCGCGTGGATGCAGGCCGTGCGCCACCTGCTGGCCAACACCGAAGACGTGGGCGAGCGTTTTGCCGAGGAGGCGCGGCGCATCCACTACGGGGAGACCGCGCAGCGCGGCATTCGCGGGCAGGCCAGCGTCGACGAACGCCTGGCGTTGACCGATGAGGGCATCGAGGTGATGACGATGCCGCTGCCGCGAGCCCTCGAGGGCCCGCTCCAGTAGCGACCACGGCAGGCCCGCCGCTTTGCGGCATCAAGCCCGGCTCGACAACACGCGATTGGGGTTCAGCCGCTGCTGCGGATCCAGCGCCTGCTTGATGCGGCGCATCAGCGCGATCGCCACCGGGCTCTTGCGCTCGACGATCTCTTCGCGCTTGAGTTCGCCCACGCCATGTTCGGCCGAGATCGAGCCGCCCAGGCGCTGCACGGCGTCGTAGACGATGGTGTTGACCGCCTGCTCCTGTTCGGCCAGGAAGCGCAGCGCATCCTCGCCGGCGGGCCCCTGCACGTTGTAGTGCAGGTTGCCGTCTCCCAGGTGTCCGAAGTTGACCAGCCGCAGACCCGGCAGGTGCGCTTGCAGCGCGGCATCGGTCTGCTCGACGAATTCGGCGATGGCCGACAGCGGCAGCGCGATGTCGTGCTTGATGTTCAGGCCTTCTTCCGACTGTGCCAGCGGGATCGACTCGCGCAGGTGCCACAGGGCGCGGCTTTGGGCCAGGCTTTCGGCGACCACGGCATCCTGGATCAGGCCGTGCTCGAGCGCATCACCGAGCAAGGACTCGAAACGCTGACGGGCCTGCGCCTGTCCTTCGTTATCGCTGTGCTCCAGCAACACCGTCCAGGTGGCGTCTGGCAGGGGCGCGGGCAGGGCAGGGAAGTGGCGCGCCACCAGGTCGAGCGCAAAGCGCCCCATTACCTCGAAGCCCGTCAGGCCTGCGCCCAGCCGGGCGCGCGAGCGTTCGAGCAAGCTCATGGCGTCGCGCATCGACGCACAGCTCGCCAGCGCCGTGGTGATGGCCGCCGGTTGCGGTGTCAGTGCCACGGTGGCGGCGGTGATGATGCCGAGCGTGCCTTCGCTGCCGATGTAGAGGTCGCGCAGGTCGTATCCGCTGTTGTCCTTGCGCAGACCCGACAGGCCGTCCCAGACCTCGCCCTCGGCCGTTACCACCTCCAGGCCCAGGCACAGCGCTCGGGCGTTGCCGTAGCGCAGCACCTGCGTGCCGCCCGCGTTGGTGGCCAGATTGCCGCCCAGGGTACAGCTGCCTTCAGCGGCCAGGCTGAGCGGGAACATCAGGCCTTGTGCCGCAGCCGCTTCTTGCACCGACTGCAGGATGCAGCCGGCTTCGGCCGTCAGCGCGAGGTTCGCGCTGTCAATGCGGCGGATGCGGTTCAGCCGGCGCAGGCTCAACAGCACCTGGGTGCCGCTGGCATCGGGCACACCGCCACCCACCAGGCCGGTGTTGCCGCCCTGCGGCACCAATGACAGGCCGTGTGCCGCGCAGACCTTGACCACCGCCGCCACCTCGGCCGTGCTGGCGGGCCGCACGACGGCCAGCGCCTTGCCATGCCAGCGGCGGCGCCAGTCGAGTTCGTAGGCCGACAGGTCACCAACGGTCAGCACCTGGTCGATGCCCACCACGGCCGACAGGGCGGCAAGGGCAGCAGGGCGGTCGATGGTCATCGATCCGTCATCGGGACAGGACGCCTGGGGCGCCTGGGCACGCGCAGCCGGATGTAGTGCACGCACAACGCGAACAGGATGCCGGCCAGGACCACCTCGGCTGCAGCCAGCAACTGCGACCGGCCCTGGTCGCTGGTGGCACGCACCAGGCCTTCGGTCACGTACAGCCACAGCAGCAGGCTCAGCCAGCGGTAGGTGTAGAGGCGGTGGCGCAGCAAGCCGGCCAGGCACAGCAGCAGCGGCAGCGCCTTGAGAGCCAGCGTACCGCGGCCGGTGGGGGCCAGCACCAACTCCCAGGCCACGCACAGCACGATCAGTGCGATCAGCGTCGACAACGTCATCGCGCGCGCGCGGCGCACGCTCGGCGGGGCGGCCACCGCAGGCGGTTCGGCCAGCGGCGCCGGGGTAGCAGGCGACTGCAAAGGGGACTGCAAAGGGGACTGCAAGGACATGCTGGCATCATAGCCAGCATGCCCACGCTCAAGGATAGGGCCCTCGCCGGGGGCGCGCGGCTGGCCGTGCTGCTGCAAACGCTGCGCCGCTGGCCCTGGTTCGACAGCGTACGCACGCTGCGCCAGCGCTTTGGTGAAGACCGCCTCGGCGTGAGCGCGGGCAGCCTGACCTTCACCACGCTGATTGCACTGGTGCCGCTGCTGACGGTGATGCTGGCGGTGTTTACCGCCTTCCCGATGTTCAACAACTTCCACGGCGCGCTGGAGAAGTACCTCCTGCAGGCGCTGGTGCCCGACGGCATCGCCAAACCGGTGCTGCGCGTGCTGACCCAGTTCTCGACCAAGGCCAGCCGCGTCGGGTCGCTCGGATTGCTGCTGCTGCTGGCCACCGCGCTGTCGATGATGATGACCATCGACCGCACGCTCAACGCCATCTGGCGCGTGCGCCGGCCGCGGCCGATCGCACAGCGCATCCTCGTCTACTGGGCCGCGCTCACGCTCGGGCCGCTGGCGATGGGTGTCAGCCTGAGTGCCACCAGTTACGCGCTGTCGGCTTCGCGCGGCCTGGTCGGTGCCCTGCCCGGGGGCGTCAACATGGTGGTCGACCTGTTGCAGTTCGGGCTGCTGGCGGCAGCCATGACGGGGTTGTTCCACTACGTACCCAACACCTTCGTGCGCTGGCCGCATGCCTGGGCGGGCGGCTTGTTCGTCGCCGCGGGCTTCGAGCTGGCCAAGAAGGGACTGGCCTGGTTCGTCGACTCGATGGGCACCTTCTCGGCCGTCTACGGCGCCTTCGCGGCGCTGCCCATCCTGCTGCTGTGGATCTACCTCGGCTGGGTGATCGTGCTGCTCGGGGCGGTGGTCGCGGCCTATGCGCCGAGCCTCGAGATGCGCGTCCTGCGCCACGCCGACGAACCCGGCGCACGCTTCACGCTCGCGCTGGACCTGTTGGGGCAGTTGCAGCGGGCGCGCCGCGGCGACCAACTCGGCCTCAGCCTGCCCGACATGGCCGCTACGATGCGACGTGACCCGCTGCAGATCGAGCCGGTACTCGACCGCCTGATCGAA
>JANOJJ010000254.1:0-2164 GCA_031408155.1 Rubrivivax sp. | reverse complement strand
CTGCTGTCGAGCTTCATCTCGCCGCTGACCAATCAGCGCCGCGACGACTACGGCGGCGCGCTGGTCCAGCGCCTGCGCTACCCGCTCGAGGTCTTTCGCGCGCTGCGCCAGGCCTGGCCAGCGCAGCGGCCGATGTCGGTTCGCATCTCGGCGCACGACTGGGTCGAGGGCGGCACCACGCCCGACGACGCGGTGGCCATCGGGCAGGCCTTCAAGGCAGCGGGTGCCGACCTGATCGACTGTTCGTCGGGCCAGGTCAGCCAGCACGAGCAACCGGTCTACGGCCGCATGTTCCAGACCCCGTTCGCAGACCGCGTGCGCAACGAGGCCGGCATCCCGACCATCGCCGTAGGCGCCATTTCCGAGGCCGACCATGTCAACAGCATCATTGCCGCCGGCCGCGCCGACCTGTGCGCGGTGGCCCGGCCGCATCTGGCCAATCCGGCCTGGACACTGATGCAGGCCGCCCGCATCGGCTATGTCGATCTGCCCTGGCCACGGCAGTACCGTGCCGCCAAGTCGCAGCTCGAACGCGAACTCGAACGTGCCCGTGCAGTGGCCGAGCAGGGCGTCGGCCCGGCAGCGCTGGACGCCACCGACCGCGCTTGAGGGTCAGGTCTTGTTTCTTGCCAGCATGGCTTGAGGGCCACCCATTAGCCACCCCCGTCAATAGAGACAACCATACCTCTGCGGCAGTCTCCGCATTGTTTTCTCCCTGGTCAGCCGCGCTTGAGGGTCAGGTCTCAATACTGTTCGCTTAAGGAAGCTGGTGGCAGAATCGTCTCGTCGGAACGACGGGGCGAGTCATGGCACGAACGAAGGCAATGCTGGGAACGGGTGCACGGTTGGCGGACTACCTGAGCGCCAGTCTGCTGGTGCGTGTCGTTGCGGTCGAGGTCGTCAACGAGGTGCTCGATGCCCACGGTCGCAACTCGCAGAGACTGCGCCGCTTTCCGGCTGTCGCAGGGGTGTACTACTGCATCGCGCTGAGCGTGTATCGCGAGACCTGACCCTCTCGTCTCTCCATCGTAGGCATCGCTGTTGACGTCGGCGGCGAACGTGCCGCTCGGTGTGAAGTTGCTGCGTCCGGTCTGGACGAACGCCACGCGCAGCAAGAAGCACGCAGCCTGCACCATAACTCCAGATTAAAGAGGATCCCGGTGCCGGCTACGGGGGCGTAAGATTGCGCGAACCAAAACCGCCAGCGGCGCGACACCCAGGAGGAGAAGGAGCATGACTTTCGGTCAGTCGATTCGCGCGTGCGTCTCGAAGTACGCTGATTTCAACGGCTGTGCTTCCCGGTCCGAGTTCTGGTGGTGGGCGCTGTTCGTGCTGATCTGCACCATGGCGCTCGGGATCATCAGCGACAAGCTGTCTATGGTCTTTGCAGCGGCAACGCTGCTTCCATACCTTGCCGTGGGCGCCAGGCGCCTGCATGACACCGACCGAAGCGGGTGGTTTCAGTTGGTCGGGCTCGTTCCGTTCGTCGGTTGGCTGATCGTCATCTATTGGCTGGTGCAGCCAGGCAAGTCACCCAACCGTTTCGGTACGTGACTGGGCTGGCCCGGCGCAGCGGCGTCTGACCCTGCGATCGAGCCGAGTTGCACGTCTGGCGGCACAGCCTCTCAGCGGTTCAGCCGCACCAACTCGTCGATCCAGGTCGGCCAATGGCGGTCGCCCTGGCGCTGGCCCAGGCGCAACACCACGGTCTGCGACTCGAGGTCGATCAGCAGGATCTGCCCGTGCAGGCCCTGGGCGTAGATCATGACGCCGGGCTGTAGCGGCGTGATGCCTGGTAGCGGGCGGCGCCGCCATTGCCAGGCGTAGAACGCGGCCTGCGGAGTGGCCATGCGCTCGATGTTGCGCCAGGCCGGCTCGGCCGGGCCGGGCAGGCCGGACAACGCAGCCGTGCTCTGGCGCAGCCATTCGGCGCTGACGATCTGGCGGCCGTTCCAATGTCCGTTGCCCGCCACCATCAGTCCGAAGCGCAGGTAGTCGACCGCGCGTGCGTTCAGGCAGCAAAAGCCGCGCGCCACACCGCCGGCTGCGCTGTCCAGGCTCCAGCTGGCGTCGTGCTGTGCGCCCAGCGGCTGCCACAGGCGCTGCTCGACATACTGAGCCACGTGGCGGCCCGCACCGAGGCCGCCTGGGATGACCTCCTGCT
>JANOJJ010000211.1:0-3321 GCA_031408155.1 Rubrivivax sp. | reverse complement strand
AGCAGCATGTCGAGTGGATCACCGACTGCATCGACCACATGCGGCGCAACAAGCTGACGACGATCGAGGCGACACCCGAGGCGCAGACCCAATGGGTGGCGCACGTGAACGAGATCGTCAACATGACCTTGATGCCAGGCGCCAACTCCTGGTACATGAGCGCGAACATCCCGGGCAAGCCGAAAGCGTTCTTGCCCTACCTCGGGCTCGAAGGCCTCGGCGGCTACCGCAAGAAGTGCGACGAGGTCGCGGCCAAGGGCTACGAAGGGTTCGCGCTGGGCTGAACAAGGAGACCACCATCATGATTTCGAACGCCTACTATTCCCAGGAGGGCCACGGCCCGTACGAGCTGATCGACATCGGCGACCTCGAACTGGAGGAAGGCGGCACGCTTTCCGCCTGCAAGCTCGCGGTGGCCACGCATGGCAAGCTCAACGCCGCGAAGGACAACGCGATCCTGGTCCCGACCTGGTACTCCGGCACCAGCAAGATCATGGAGCAGGTGTACATCGGTCCAGGCCACGCGCTCGATCCGACCCAGTACTTCATCGTCGTCGTCAACCAGATCGGCAGCGGCCTGTCGAGCTCGCCGCACAACGCGGCCGACCCGGTGACCTTCCCGAACGTGCGCATCGGCGACGACGTTCGCGCGCAGCACCGGCTGCTGACCGGGAAGCTCGGCCTGCAGAGCCTGGCGCTCGTCGTCGGCGGCTCGATGGGCGCGCAGCAGACTTACGAATGGGCCGTGCGCTACCCGGATATGGTCAAGCGCGCCGCACCGGTGGCCGGCACGGCGAAGAACACCGAGCATGACTTTCTCTTTGCCGAAACCTTGTGCGAGGCGATCACCACCGACCCGGCGTGGAAAGGCGGCAGCTACGCGGCCTCGTCCGAGGTCGCCGCCGGCCTGAAGCGCCACGCCAAGATGTGGGCGGTGATGGGTTGGAGCACCGAGTTCTACCAGCAGGGGCGCCCTGCCGCGCTCGGCTTCCCGACGGTGCGCGAGTTCATCGACAACTTCATGACCGGCTACTTCGGGCCGATGGACCCGAACGATCTGTTGTGCATGGCCTGGAAGTGGCAGCGCGGCGACGTGAGCCGCATCACCGGCGGCGACCTGAAGGCGGCGCTCTCCCGCATCAAGGCCAAGACCTTCGTGCTGCCGATCGACGAGGACATGTTCTTCCCGCCTGCCGACTGCGAGCGCGAGCAGAAGATGATCGCGGGCAGCCAGTTCCGCCCGATCAAGAGCATCGACGGCCACCTGGCACTGTTCGGCACCGACCCCGCCGCGATCGCGCAGCTCGATGGGCATTTGAAGGAACTGCTGGCGATCGCCGCGTAGGCGAGCCGCTGCCCGGTCTCGGCAGCGTGCTGGTGACCGGCAGCGACTCGAGGTTCAACGGCCATTCGCGGTGCGCGTTGCGTGGCAGCTGCGCGCAGCTTTGTGCCTTTTCGGATCACCCCCCGGCACTTACCCCAGTTAGCGTCGCGCTGCCGGCCGCTAAGAATCACGTCACCGAATCCGCCGAAACGGTGGCACATGGCTGCGTTGATCACTCCCGCCGAGTTGCCGAAATGGGTACCCGGCCGCGTGCTCGCCGCGAGCGACGATCTCGGCTGGAACGGCGTTGCGCTGCGCTCGTACCACTACACCGGCCTGGACGTCGACGTGCCGGCGATGCGCGACTTCATGATCGTCTCGTACCGCCGCGGCGCGACACGCATGCAGCGCCGCTTCGACGGCGCCTGGACCAAGACTGTGTGCGAGCCCGGCGACCTGTCGTTGCTGACGCGGTCACAGCGTTCGCACTGGTACTGGACCGAAGACATCGACGTCTGCCATGTCTACCTGTCCGAGCGTCTCGTCTCCGGCGTGGCCGCCGAGATCATGGATCGTTCGGCCGCCGAAGTTCGCCTGCACGACGTGCTGAAGACGCAGGACCCGTTCGTCACCGCGTGCGTCGACGCGATCACCCGCGAGGCCCGGCAGCCGACGCTCGGCAGCGGGCTGTACGTCGAGGCACTGGGCACGCAGTTGGCGGTTCACCTGTTGCGCAACTACGCGTCGGTGTCGTTCCGCGAACCGGGCAGCAAGGGCGGCCTCTCGCCGACGCAGGCGCGACGCGTGGCCGAGTACATCGACAGCCGGCTGAGCGAGTCGCTGACCCTGGAAATTCTGGCAGGGGTCGCGGGGCTGGGCGTCTGGAGCTTCACGCGGCGCTTCGGGCAGTCTTTCGGCCGTGCGCCGCACGCGTACGTCGTCCAGCGGCGCATCGATGGCGCGCGGCGCCTGCTGTCGCAAGGCGTGATGCCGGTCAAGGAGGTGGCGTCGACCTGCGGATTCGCAGACCAGGCACACATGACCCGCGTCTTCCACGCCCACCTGCACACGACGCCGGCCGCGCTGCGGCGCGGCGAGGCAGCGGCCTGAAGCCGCGGGCGCGAGTCACCCGCGCCCGTCGTTCAAGCCTTCACACAATCGACGTAGTAGCTGCGCTCCGGCCCATCGGTTTCCACCAGCCCGTGCACATCGGTCTCGAAACCGGGGAAAGCCTCGTTGAAGGCGCGTGTGAACTTCAGGTACGCGACGATCTTCTTGTTGAAGCGCTCGCCCGGGATGAGCAGGGGGATGCCCGGCGGATAGGGCGTCAGCAGTGAAGTGGTGACGCGGCCTTCGAGCGCATCGATGCCCACGCGCTCGGTCTTGCGGTGCGCGATGTGCGCGAAGGCGTCGCTGGGCTTCATCGCCGGTTGCAGATCGGACAAGTACATCTCGGTCACCAGGCGTGCCACGTCGCCCTTGGCATACATCTCGTGGATCTGCTGACACAGGTCGCGCAAGCCGGTCTTCTCGTAGCGCACAAACGCCGCACAGAACTCGGGCAGCACGCGCCACATCGGCGCGTTCTTGTCGTAGTCGTCCTTGAACTGCTGCAGCGCAGTGAGCAGCGTGTTCCAGCGGCCCGTGGTGATGCCGATGGTGAACATGATGAAGAACGAATACAGGCCCGTCTTCTCGACCACCACGCCGTGCTCGGACAGGTAGCGTGTGACGATGGCTGCCGGGATGCCGGTCTTGGCGAAGCGGCCGTTGACGTCCAGCCCCGGCGTGATGAGCGTGCTCTTGATCGGGTCGAGCATGTTGAAGCCCGGCGCGAGGTCGCCGAAGCCGTGCCATTTGTCGCCGGCCTTGAGCATCCACGAATCGGCGCGCCCGATGCCGTCGCTGACCAGTTTGTCGGGCCCCCAGACCTTGAACCACCAGTCGCGGCCGTACTCCTTGTCCACCTTGCGCATCGCGCGGCGGAAGTCCAGCGC
>JANOJJ010000201.1:0-1761 GCA_031408155.1 Rubrivivax sp. | reverse complement strand
AGGACGCGTGTACTTCCACGAAATCCAGACCTTGCCCGGGGTGAGATAAGGTGCCGCAAGGCGAGGGCCGGTCGATCTGGTCGAGCGGGCTGCGCACCGCATGGCCCCCCATGCGCAGCACATGCGTGTAGATCATCGTCGTGCTGACGTCGGCATGGCCCAGCAGCTCCTGCACGGTGCGGATGTCGTAGCCCGACTGCAGCAAGTGAGTGGCAAAGGAATGGCGCAAGGTGTGCGGGGAGGCGGGCTTGGCGACACTGGCGTCGTTCAGGGCGCGGCGGAAGGCGCGCTGGAAGTACTGGTCCATCACGTGGTGGCGCCGCCGGATGCCGCTGCGCGGGTCTTCGGACAAGTCGGCCTGCGGGAAGACCCAGAACCACGACCACGAGTCGGCCGCCCGCGCGTACTTGCGCGCCAGTGCGTACGGCAGCAGCACGCCGGGCACCGAGCGCGAGCGGTCGAGCTGCCACAGGGCCTTGACCTCGGCCAGGTGCTCGCGCAACCGGGCTTCGAGCGAGGCCGGCAGCATCACCACGCGGTCTTTCGCGCCCTTGCCTTCACGCACGATGATGGCGCGGTGCTCGAACTCAACATCCTTCACGCGCAGGCGCAAGCCCTCGAGCAGACGCATGCCGGTGCCGTAGAGCAGACTGCCGAAGAGGCCGAGCATGGGGCCCTGGCGCGGCTGCGCCTGCAAGGCGGCCAGCACGGCCGAGACCTCGTCGGGCGTCAGTACCACCGGCAGGCGGCGCTCACTGCGCGGGCGGCCGATCTCGCCCATCCAGGGCAGTTGCAGGCCGAGCACCTGCTGGTAGAGAAACAGCAAGGCCGACAGCGCCTGCTTGTGGGTCGACGCCGACACCTGGCGTTCGGCCGCAAGCCAGGTGAGGAAGGCCTCGACCTCGGGCCGCGACAACTCGGTTGGATGACGCAGGCCGTGGTAGCGGATGAAGGCACGCACCCAGTGCACATAGGCCTCTTCGGTGCGCAGGCTGTAGTGCCGATAGCGCACCTGATGGCGCAGTTGGTCGAGCAAGCGCGTGGGCGGTGGTGCCCCGCCTGGCAGCCCACCAGCGGGCGGGCCGTGGCGGGGCGAGCTCTCCTGCGCGGGCTCGTACCCTTGACGGTGGGGGGATGTGAGCATCCATTCATCGAGCATCGAACAGGACGACATGCGCAACCTCCTTCGATATACTGTCTTTTCATACAGTACCAGCCGATACCGCTGCTGGCAAGGACCGGTTGCACGCAGGGAGCGCACATTGAAGGCAACGCAACGCCCATCCGACCGCTGCACAGCGGTCGAAGCGATCGTCACCAGCGACCGGGTTCCGCCCATGCCGCCATTGGCGCGGACGCGCGTGGGCAAGTCCTTGCATCCAGGGCGGGCGGGCACCTTGAAGTTGCTGCGTCGATTTGGCTCAGCGTTGCTGCTGGTGCGGTACCGCTATGACTGGACGGGCTTGTACCGGTACACCACCGTGGAGTTGCTGGTCGACGCCGAGCCGGTCACCCGCGGGCACAGCCCGCAGGCGATGTATGCACTGCAGATCGGAAGACATGAGGCCAGTCTGAGGGCGGCTGCGCGCGGCCTGGGGGGCTGCTGGGATCCACAATTGCTTCGCTGGACCCTCCCCGGTCACGCCGTGCAAGCCCTGGACCTGAGCCATCGTGTGGGCGCCGGCCCGCCGGTTTTGATGGCGGCTGAATCCGGCCGCTCGGCCGGTAGCACGCCTGCGACCGGGCAACTGCGAACGGATG
>JANOJJ010000188.1:0-7028 GCA_031408155.1 Rubrivivax sp. | reverse complement strand
CGCCGGTCGAGAGCCGATGTTGAGCTCGGCGATCTCGCGGATCGGCGTGGCGGCGAAGAAGTAGTCGCTGAAGCCGGGTGTGCCGTAGACCAGCTTGCGATAGGCCGCGAAGCTGGCGTCGCTCAAGGCTGCGGCGGCGTCCAGGAAGACCTTGGGCGCACTCTTGGTCGGGTGCAGCAGCGTGGCTTCGAGCGTGGCGGCGACCAGGGTCTCGAGGTTGCGCCGGCCGATCTCGGGGTGGGCGTACTTGGAGCCGATGACCTCACCCTGCTCGGTCAACCGGATTTGCCCCTTCACCGTGCCCGGCGGTTGCGCCAGGATGGCCTGGTAGCTGGGCCCGCCGCCGCGGCCGACGGTGCCGCCGCGGCCGTGGAACAGGCGCAGCGTGATGCCGTGCGCGGCCTGCAGTTGGTCGAACAGCGTCACCAGCGCGATCTCGGCGCGGTAGAGCTCCCAGTTGCTGGTGAAGAAGCCGCCGTCCTTGTTGCTGTCGCTGTAGCCGAGCATGATGTCCTGCTCGGCCCCGCTGCGGACCACCATCGCCGCGATGCCGGGCAGTGCGTAGAAGTCGCGCATGATGGGCTCGGCGCGACGCAGGTCGCCGATGGTCTCGAACAGCGGAACCACGATCAGATTGTTGTGCGCGCCGTCGTCCAGCGTGCCGTGCAACAATCCGCATTCCTTCTGCAGCAGCAGCACTTCGAGCAGGTCGCTGACCTCTTCGGTGTGCGAGATGATGCAGTGACGCAGCGCCTGGCGGCCGAAGCGGCGCAAGGCCGTGGCGGCGGTCTCGAAGATCTCCAGCTCGCCCAGCGCCAGCTCGGAATACACCGCCCCGCGCACGCGCAGCGGACGTGCATCGCACAGCAGGCGCAGCAGCAGCTCGCGCCGTGCGGCTTCGGTCAAGGCCGCATAGTCGGCGTCGATGCGCGCCATGCGCAGCAGTTCGGCCACCACCGCTTCGTGCTGGTCCGAGCTTTGCCGCAGGTCGAGTGTGGCCAGGTGGAAGCCGAACACCTGCACCGCACGCATCAGCGGTGCCAGCCGCGGGCCGACCAGGGCCTGCGCGTGGTGCGTGGCCAGTGAGGTCTCGATCACCTTCAGGTCGGCCAGCAGCTCGGCGGCCTCGGCGTAGGGGTTCTGCGGCGCCACGGCGTGGCGCAGCGCCTCGGTGCCGGTCAGCGCGTGCAGCGTGGCGGCCAGCCGCGCATAGAGGCCGATCAGCGCGCGCCGATAGGGCTCGTCCTGGCGGTGCGGGTTATGGTCGGGCGAGCGCTCGGCCAGTGCGCTCATTTCGGCCGTCACGGCCGACAGCGTGCCCGACACCGACAGCTCGGCGCCCAGCGCGTGGACTTCGGTCAGGTAAAAGCGCAGCACCACCTCGGACTGGCGCGACAGCGCGTGGCGCAGCGTGGCTGCGGTGACGTTGGGGTTGCCGTCGCGGTCGCCGCCGATCCAGTGGCCCATGCGCAGAAAGGGCGCCACCGGGTGGCCGGGCAGGGCGCGCTCGATCTCGCGGTACAGGCGCGGGATCTCGCGCAGGAAGGTCGTCGGGTAGTAGCTCAGCGCGTTCTCGATCTCGTCGGCCACGGTCAGCTTGGCGCTGCGCAGCATGCGCGTCTGCCACAGCTGGGTGACGCGGGCGCGCAGCAACTCCTCGTTGTCGGCCAGCGCATGTGGCGTATGCAGGTCGTCACGCTGGCCCACCAGTTCGGCAATCGCGCGCTCGGCGTCGAGGATGCTTTTGCGCTGCACCTCGGTCGGGTGCGCGGTCAGCACCGGTGAGATGTAGGCCTTGGCCAGCGTTTGGGCGATGTCGGCGGCACGGTGGTCGGCCCGGTGCAGGCGCTCGAAGGCCACCGCCAGCGAGCCTTCCTGCAGGTCGCCGACACGATCGTGCGCCAGGCGGCGGCGCACGTGGTGGCGGTCCTCGGCGATGTTGGCCAGGTGCGAGAAGTAGCTGAAGGCGCGGATCACCGTCACCGTCTGGTCGGCCGACAGGTTTTTCAGCAACCGGTCGAGCACGCGCCCGGCGCTGGCGTCGGCCTTCAGCCGATAGGCCACCGACAGCTGGCGCACGCGCTCGATCAGCTCGAAGGCGGCCTTGCCGGCCTGCTCGCGGATGACGTCGCCCAGGATCCGTCCAAGTAACCGGATATCTTCGACCAAGGGCCGGTTCTTGGCGGCGGCATCGTCGGCGCGCGGGGCGCGGCGTGCCTTGGCCCGGCCTGTCGAGGGGTTGCTGGCGCTGGCGCTGGCGCGGCTGGGCATGGGGGCTCCAGAGTTTGTAACCAAGTTACCAATTGTGCATCGCGGCGGAATCCTCGCCGGATGCCCGGCGACCGTGCGCGGCCGGTTCGAAGGGCTGGCGATAATCGCTGCTTCAGCGCGCAGGGCCGCCCCTGAAGGCGGGACCACAGCGTGCAGACCAGGGGAAGAACGTGAGACCAGCCACCATCATCGCCACCCGTGAGAGCCGCCTGGCGCTGTGGCAGGCCGAACATGTGCGGAATCTGCTGCAAGGATCCTGCGGGCTGCAGGTCGAACTGCTGGGCATGACCACGCGTGGTGACCAGATCCTCGACCGCGCCCTGTCCAAGGTCGGTGGCAAGGGCTTGTTCGTCAAGGAGCTCGAGACGGCGCTCGAGGACGGGCGGGCGGACCTGGCCGTGCATTCATTGAAGGACCTGCCGATGGACCTGCCGCCGGGCTTCGTGTTGGCAGCGGTGCTCGAGCGCGAAGACGCGCGCGATGCCTTCGTCTCCAATCGCCAAGCCAGCCTGGACCAGTTGCCGCAGGGCGCGGTGGTCGGCACCTCCAGCCTGCGCCGGGTGGTGCAGCTGCTGGCCGAACGGCCCGACCTGCGCATCGCGCCGCTGCGCGGCAATCTCGATACACGGCTGCGCAAGCTCGACGAAGGCGGCTTCGATGCCATCGTGCTGGCCGCCGCCGGGCTCAAGCGGCTCGGACTGACCGATCGCATCCGCAGTTGTTTCGAGGTCGACCGCATGATCCCGGCCGCCGGACAAGGAGCGCTGGCGATCGAGGTGCGCGAGGACGCCGCCGCGCTGCGCAGCACGCTGGCCAGCCTGGTGCATCGCCCGAGCTGGCTGGCGGCGCATGCCGAACGTGCGGTCTCGCGCGCGCTGGGTGGCAGTTGCAGCATGCCGTTGGCGGCCCACGCGGTGTGGCGGGAATCCCGCTTGCACATCGAAGCCGCGCTGGGCGACGGGGTCGACCCGAAGCAGCCCTTGCTGCGAACCCGGCGCAGCGCAGCGGTGGCCGATGAGACCGCTGCCCGCGCGCTGGGTGAGCAGGCTGCAGCCGACCTGCAGTCTGCCGGTGCCGGTCGCTACCTGAGTGCCGGTTGACGCACCGCATGCGCTTGATCGTCACCCGGCCTGCAGCGCAGGCGCAGGACTGGATCGCGCGGCTGCACGCGCTGGGCGTGGATGCGGTGGCGCTGCCGTTGATCGGCATCGAAGCACTGGCCGACCAGGCGCCGGTCGTCGCCGCCTGGGCCCAGCTGCCAGCTGCGGCGCTGGCGATGTTCGTCAGTGCCAACGCAGTGGTGCACTTTTTCGACGCGCGGCCGGCAGCGCTGCGTTGGCCACCCGCCACCGTGGCAGGCTCGACCGGGCCGGGCACCAGCGCTGCCTTGCGCGCAGCCGGAGTGCCGGCGGCCTGCATCGTCGAGCCCGATGCGTCGGGGCCGTTCGACTCCGAGGCGTTGTGGCGGCAGGTCCGCGACTGGCCCTGGACGGGCCGGCGGGCGCTGGTCGTGCGCGGCGAAGACGGCCGCGACTGGCTGGCCGAGCAATTGCGCCTGGCGGGCGCCGAGGTGGCGTTCGTGGCTGCCTACCGCCGTGTTGCGCCGGTCATCTCCGGTGCGCAGGCCGGGCTGGTGCAGGCCGCGCTGGCCGACCCGGCAGCTCACTGCTGGCATTTCAGCAGCAGCGAGGCGATCGGGCATCTGGCGCACGCCCTGCCCGCGGCCGACTGGTCGCGCTCGACAGCCCTGGCGACCCATCCGCGGATTGCCGAAACCGCCCGCCGCCTTGGCTTTGGCCAGGTCAGCCTGGTCGGTGTGCTACTCGAGGACGTGGTCGCCAGGCTGGCGCGAATCGCGCTTGCACCCGGCCCCCTCACGGGCCCGGCCGGGTAGACCTGAGGCCACGCTGCGGCCGTCGATAGAATTCCCTCTCCGTGAGCGAAACCCCCAGCGATAGCCCCGTTGCCCTGCCATTGGCAGCGGTCGAGCCGCGGCCTGCAATGCCGGCGTCGTCCGGCCCGGGGCGCTGGATCGCCACCGCTGCGGCGGTGCTGGCGGCGCTGGCCACGGCGGCTTTGGTGCTGGCCTGGAACACCCAGCAGCGCGTCAAGGCGCTCGAGGGCGAGCTCGTCAGGCGCCAGGCCGACAGTGGCGCCCAGGCGGCCGAAGCGCGGCTGTTGGCGCGCCAGGCGCAGGAAGGCGCGCACGACGCAGCCGCCAAGCTGGCACTGCTCGAGGTCCGTGTCGCCGAGACCTCGATGCAGCGCACGCAACTCGAAGACCTGATCCAGTCGATGTCGCGTTCGCGAGACGAGAACGTGCTGGCCGACGTCGAATCCGCAGTGCGTGTGGCCCTGCAACACAGCGCGATCACCGGCAGTGCCGAGCCGCTGATCACCACCCTCAAACAGGCCGACGAACGCCTGGCGCGCTATGGTCAGCCGCGCCTGGAACGAGTGCGCCGGGCCGTGGCACAGGACCTGGATCGGGCGCGCGCTGCCGGTGCGACCGACATCCCGCTGCTCAGCATCCGGCTCGACGAGGTGATCCGGCAGGTCGACGAATTGCCGCTGCTGTCGGCGGTGGATCGGCGCGCCGCGACGCGCAGCGCCAGCGCGCCACAGCCGGCGGCGTCGGCGGCTTCAGGCGCTGCGGACTGGGCCACCGGCCTGGGTGGCCACTGGCAAACCCTGCTCGACCAGGTCTGGGGCGAGGCTCGAAGGTTGGTGCGCGTGACGCGCATCGATATGCCCGAGGCCATGCTGGTGGCGCCCGAACAGGCCTTCTTTCTGCGCGAGAACCTCAAGCTGCGCCTGCTCAATGCCCGGTTGGCGCTGCTGAGCCGGCAGTTCGACATCGCGCAATCGGACTTGCGCGATGCGCATTCGGCGCTCGAGCGCTACTTTGACCGCGGCTCCAAGCGCGTGGCCGGTGCGCTCGACGGGGTGCGCCAGATCTCGACCCAGGCGCGCACCGTCACCGTGCCGCGCCCCGACGCGACGCTGGCTGCCATCGCCGCTGCGGCCGCCGGCCGCTGAGCGCGCGGCGCCGGCAGCGTTGACACGCCCGACACCCATGCGCAGCATCATCTGGCTCGTGCTGCTGTGCGTGGTGGCGGTGGTGGCGGCCACCACGCTGGGCAGCAACGATGGTTTGGTCACCATCTACTGGGCGGGTTGGCGCACCGAGTTGTCGCTCAATCTGTTCCTGATCCTGCTGCTGGGCACCTGCGCGCTGCTGTACTCGGCGGCGCAGGCCCTGCGCTCGCTGCTGACCCTGCCCGAGCGTGCCAGCGAGTGGCGCGGGTTGCGTCGCGAGCGCGCAGCGCAGGCCGCCCTGCGTGAGGCGCAGAGTGAATACTTCAGTGCCCGCTACTCACGCGCCCACAAGGCCGCGCTGCGTGCACTGAGCCTGCGCCTCGATTCACCCACGCTAGTAGCCGATGACGAGTTCGCCGTGCTGGCCCAGTTGTTGGCCGCCGGCAGCCTGCACCGCCTGCAGGACCGGCCGCGGCGCGACGCGGTGATGCAGTCGCTGTTCCAGGGTATGCGCCGCGGTGCCGGCCATGGCGTGGAAGACGGCGCGCGGCTGCTGGCCGCCGAGTGGGCCATCGACGACCGCGACGCTACGCGCGCCGCCGAGTTGCTCGACCAGTTGCCGGCCGGGGTGGCGCGACGCACGCAGGCCTTGCGTCTGAAGCTCCATGCCAGCCGGTTGGCGCGCCAGCCACTGCAGGCGCTGCAAACGGCGCGCTTGCTGGCCAAGCATCAGGGCTTCACGCCGATCGCAGCGCGCGGGCTGCTGCGTTCGCTGGCTGCCGAGGCCATCGACGACACGCATGACCTGCAGCAGTTGCAGCGCCTGTGGCAGCAGCTTGACCTGTCCGACCGACGCGACGGCACCGTCGCCGCACGGGCCGCGCTGCACGCCGTGGCGCTGGGTGCGCCCGCCGACGCGCGGGAATGGCTGCGCCCGTTCTGGGACCGGCTGGGTGAGCTCGAGCGCGATGATCGGGATGCGGTGGCGCTGGCCTTGTTCGACGCCGCCCCAGGCATCGAGCAAGAGTGGCTGCCGCGACTGGAGGCTGCGCTCGAATCGCATGGCCATGAAGGCGCAGTGCTGGTCGCGGTGGGTATGGCCTATGCCGATCGCCAGTTGTGGGGCAAGGCACGCAAGCTGCTCGAACAAAGCGCCGGATCGGCCGTACTGCCGCCGCGCGCGCGTCGCCGGGCCTGGCGTGCGCTGGCGCAGATGGCGCGCGAAGGCGGTGATAGCGCCCGTGCCCAGGACTGCGATCGAGCTGCGGCCAGCCTGGAGTGATCTGGCCGGCCCACCTGCTGGTATAGTCCAAGGCTGAACGCGGCTGTAGCTCAGTTGGATAGAGTACTTGGCTACGAACCAAGGGGTCGTGGGTTCGATTCCTGCCAGCCGCACCAGAACTTTCGTTCTAGATCAACGGGTTAGCTCCAAAAGGGCTAGCCCGTTTTTCTTGGTTTTGTACGATAGAACAGCCTCTGTACTATTGAGAACTGGTTTCTACCTCTCATTTCCAGTGGCTGGAAGCAGCACCGCGAGGCCGCACACACGCACATCCGCGACCTTGTCCAATGCTTGATCTGGGGCGCAGCACCCACCAACACGGCTGAGCGTCTGACTTGCCACGACGGATCGCAGCGTCGAGCCGTTTGCCTGCGGGGGTCATCAGCAGCAGCAAGCCCGGGTCTTCGGGTTGCTGCGCCCGCACGGCTTCGACGGC